>NZ_JAPSHI010000018.1:0-98476 GCF_031180005.1 Paenarthrobacter sp.
CGCCGCCGAACGGACCGTCAGCCTGCGCCCTGCTCCTGACGCGATGACGTACCTGACCGCCCTGCTACCGGTCGCCCAAGGAGTGGCTGTTTACGCGGCCCTGTGCCGGACGGCTGATTCTGCCCGTGCAAGCGGGGATGTCAGGTCCGGTGGGGTTGTCCCGACCCGTGGCCAGGTTATGGCCGACACTTTGGTTGAACGAGTTACCGGCACCCCCGGCGGGATTTCCGGGGTCAACCTGGACCTCGTCATGACTGACCGCACCCTCTTCCAGGGCGACAGCGAACCGGCCCGGCTCAAGGGCTACGGAATTGTCCCCGCAGAATGGGCCAGAGAGCTTCTGACCGAGGACCAAACCGGCCCGGATCACTCGACAACACCGGATACAGAGTTCACGGTGTGGCTTCGCCGGCTCTACACCGCGCCCGCCACGGGCGAGCTCCTGAGCATGGACTCCAAAGCCCGGCTCTTCCCACCACGACTCAGACGCTTTATAGAGATCCGCGACGACATCTGCCGAACCCCGTACTGCGATGCGCCCATACGGCACATCGATCATGTTCTTCCCTGGCGTTCCGGAGGCAAAACGAACCTCGCCAACGGCGCAGGCCTGTGCGAGGCGTGCAACCACACCAAGGAAAACCCCGGCTGGACCACCAAAACCGTTGCCGCTGAATTGCACGGAGGTGTCCACACCCTGGAAATCAGCACCCCCACCGGGCACACCTACCAATCAAAAGCCCCACCCCTGCCCGGACACCACCCCTCCAGAACGTAGAAACCCGCCGCAGGAGCTGCGACGCCTCAATTTAGGCACAAAAAAGACGGACAGCGATTGCTCGCTGCCCGCCTCCTAATAGTCGACTAATAGGCGACGACTTAGAACTCCCAGTCCTCATCTTCCGTGTTGACAGCCTTGCCAATCACGTAGGAAGAGCCCGAGCCGGAGAAGAAGTCGTGGTTCTCGTCAGCGTTCGGGGACAGGGCCGACAGGATAGCCGGGTTCACGTCGGTGACGGAAGCCGGGAACATGGCCTCGTAGCCGAGGTTCATGAGGGCCTTGTTGGCGTTGTAGTGCAGGAACTTCTTGACGTCCTCAGCCAAGCCGACGCCGTCGTAGAGGTCGTGCGTGTACTGGACTTCGTTTTCGTAGAGCTCGAAGAGCAGCTCGAAGGTGTAGTCCTTGATTTCCTGCTTGCGGGCCTCGGAAACTTTTTCCAGGCCCTTCTGGAACTTGTAGCCGATGTAGTAACCGTGAACGGCCTCATCTCGAATGATGAGGCGAATGAGGTCGGCCGTGTTCGTGAGCTTGGCGCGCGAGGACCAGTACATGGGCAGGTAGAAGCCTGAGTAGAACAGGAAGCTCTCCAGCAGAGTGGACGCAACCTTGCGCTTCAGGGGATCGTCGCCCTGGTAGTAGTCCATAACTATCTGGGCCTTCTTCTGCAGGTTCTCGTTCTCGAGGGACCAGCGGAAAGCGTCGTCAATCTCCTTGGTGGAGCACAGGGTGGAGAAGATGGACGAGTAGGACTTGGCGTGCACCGACTCCATGAAGGCGATGTTGGTGTACACAGCTTCTTCGTGCGGGGTGATCGCGTCCGGAATCAGCGAAACGGCGCCGACGGTGCCCTGGATGGTGTCCAGGAGAGTGAGGCCGGTGAACACGCGCATGGTGAGCTGCTGCTCGTCCGGCGTCAGTGTGTGCCACGACTGGACGTCGTTGGACAGCGGCACCTTCTCCGGGAGCCAGAAGTTATTGACCAGGCGGTTCCAGACTTCCACGTCCTTGTCGTCCTGGATTTTGTTCCAGTTGATGGCCTCGACGTGTGTCAGCAGCTTGACCTTTTCGGTCATTTCATCCCCTTAAAGCGATGGTTTTCTTGAGATAAGCCTACGACGGCGGGTGGTAACCCGCCGTCGTAATCTTTAGTTTTCAGCGCGGTTGATCAGAGCGCACAGCTGACGCAGCCCTCAACCTCGGTCCCTTCGAGGGCCATCTGGCGGAGACGGATGTAGTAGAGGGTCTTGATGCCTTTGCGCCATGCGTAGATCTGCGCCTTGTTGATGTCACGCGTGGTGGCGGTGTCCTTGAAGAACAGCGTCAGGGACAGGCCCTGGTCCACGTGCTGCGTGGCAGCGGCGTAGGTGTCGATGATCTTCTCGTAGCCGATTTCGTAGGCATCCTGGTAGTACTCCAGGTTGTCATTGGTCAGGTACGGAGCCGGGTAATAAACGCGGCCTATCTTGCCTTCCTTGCGGATTTCGATCTTGGCGGCCACCGGGTGGATCGAGGACGTGGAGTTGTTGATGTAGCTGATGGAACCGGTGGGCGGCACGGCCTGCAGGTTCTGGTTGTAGATACCGTGCTCCATGACGGAAGCCTTCAGCTCGCGCCAGTCATCCTGGGTGGGGATGTGGTGGCCGGCGAAGAGCTCGCGGACGCGCTCCGTCTCCGGAACCCATTCCTGCTCGGTGTATTTGTCGAAGAACTCACCGGACGCGTAGGTGGACTTCTCGAATCCGCCGAACGTCTGGCCGGTCTCGATGGCCAGGCGGTTGGAAGCGCGCAGAGCGTGGAACAGCACCGTGTAGAAGTAGATGTTGGTGAAGTCCAGGCCCTCTTCGGAACCGTAGTGGACATGCTCACGAGCCAAGTAACCGTGGAGGTTCATCTGGCCGAGGCCAATCGCGTGGCTCTGGGCATTGCCCTGGGCGATGGAAGGCACGGAGTTGATGTACGACATGTCCGAAACAGCGCTGAGGGCGCGGATGGAGGTCTCAATGGAGAGCCCAAAGTCCGGCGAATCCATGGTTTTGGCGATGTTCATGGAACCGAGGTTGCAGGAAATGTCCTTACCCACGGTCTCGTAGCTGAGGTCCTCGGCGTAAATGGACGGCGAGGAAACCTGCAGGATCTCCGAGCACAGGTTGCTCATGGTGATCTTGCCGTCGATCGGGTTGGCCCGGTTCACGGTGTCCTCGAACATGATGTACGGGTAGCCGGACTCGAACTGGATCTCCGCGAGAGTTTGGAAGAACTCGCGGGCGCTGATCTTGGTCTTCTTGATCCGGGAATCATCAACCATCTCGTAGTACTTCTCGGTCACCGAAATATCGGAGAACGGAACGCCGTAGACCTTCTCGACGTCGTACGGGGAGAAGAGGTACATGTCCTCGTTCTTCTTGGCGAGCTCGAACGTGATGTCCGGAACCACAACGCCCAAGGAGAGCGTCTTGATGCGGATCTTCTCGTCAGCGTTCTCACGCTTGGTGTCCAGGAAGCGGTGGATGTCCGGGTGGTGGGCGTGCAGGTAAACGGCACCTGCGCCCTGGCGGGCACCGAGCTGGTTTGCGTAGGAGAAGCTGTCTTCGAGGAGCTTCATCACGGGGATGACGCCGGAGGACTGGTTTTCGATCTGCTTGATCGGAGCGCCGTGCTCGCGGATGTTGGTGAGCGAAAGAGCTACACCGCCGCCTCGCTTGGAGAGCTGGAGCGCGGAGTTGATGGCGCGGGCGATCGACTCCATGTTGTCTTCGATGCGGAGCAGGAAGCAGGAGACGAGCTCACCGCGCTGTGCCTTGCCGGCATTGAGGAACGTGGGGGTGGCCGGCTGGAAGCGGCCATCAATGATTTCGTCGACGAGGCGGTTGGCCAGTTCTTCATTACCGCGGGCCAGGTGTAGGGCCACCATGCAGACGCGGTCTTCGTAGCGCTCAAGGAAACGCTTGCCGTCAAAAGTCTTCAGCGTGTAGGACGTGTAGAACTTGAAGGCGCCGAGGAAGGTCTCGAAGCGGAACTTCTTCTTGTACGCGCGGTTGAAGAGGTCGCGGATGAAGTTCATTGTGTACTGGTCGAGGGTTTCACGCTCGTAGTACTGGTTCTTCACCAAGTAGTCGAGCTTCTCTTCCAGGTCGTGGAAGAACACCGTGTTGTTGTTCACATGCTGCAGGAAGTACTGGTGCGCAGCTTCACGGTCAGCTTCGAACTGGATCTCACCGTTGGGGCCATACAGGTTCAGCATGGCGTTGAGCTCGTGATAACCCAAGCCCTTGAAAGCCTCAGGCAGCGGCTTCTTGACCGTGTCCACAGCGCCCCCGGTTACTTCTGTTTCTGCGACAGTTGTGTCCAAAACTTTTCCAGCCCTTCGTTGACCCGTTGAACGTCTTCCGGCGTCCCCATGAGTTCAAATTTGTAAAGATGCGGCACCTTGCACTTAACGGAGATGATGTCCCCCGCTGCGCAATAGTTATCCGCGAAATTGGTGTTCCCTGCTCCAATAACACCCCGGATCAGTTTCCTGTTCCGGGGATCGTTCAAAAATCTGATGACCTGCTTCGGCACGGAACCTTCGCCGTTTGTTCCGCCATAAGTGGGCAGTACAAGGACGAACGGTTCGAGGGCCTGAAGCGGTGCATCCTGGGCATATAGCGGGATGCGTGCTGCATCCCTGCCCAATTTTTGGACGAATCGTTTGGTGTTCTCGGAAGTCGAGGAAAAGTAGATCAGGTGACTCCTGGTGGTGACAGCTTCCGCAGCTTTGCGTACGGTTGCCGCTGCCAGCGGTGCCATGGGAGTCACCTCGACTACATAGGAATTCTGAGTTTGCTGTGGTGGCGAAGTTTGAATGGAAACTTAGGCCACGGAGGAAACAGCTTGGGCCAGTTCCTCGATCTTGTCCGGGCGGAAACCAGACCAGTGGTCCTGCTCGGTCACGACAACCGGCGCCTGCATGTAGCCCAGGGCCTTGAGGCGCTCGAGGGCCTCGGCATCCTGGGAGATGTCTACACTCTGGTAGGCAATGCCCTTCTTGTCGAGTGCACGGTAGGTTGCGTTGCACTGAACACAGGCCGGCTTCGTGTAAACCGTAACGGTCATGATCCCTGTCCCCTTAGTTGAAGTCTGTCGCTCTTCGTATCTGGCGGGCTCAACCGGAACTAGTTTCTGAATCCGATACCGGCCCGCGGGCTGCTGTGGCAGCCAACACGCTTATTTAGTCTTGTGCTGGTTTCCCGCTCAATCCGTAAATCGATACTACATGTAGTGCAAGCGCCTCGCCGGAACCCCAAGATGATGTATTACAAGTATGTCATTCAATCCACCACTCGTCCACAGGCGGGGGACCTCAAAATGTCCGTGATTCCGCCGAATTGAGAGATGTCATCCACACCCTGTGGACTACTTAGCCACATTTAATCTTCAGCGTGTCGCCGGGATACGGCGTGTCGTGACACTTTGAAAATGTGGCGTGGCGAACAGCTAAAATCGACTGATGGTCAACCTTCTCCATCTCCGCACCTTGATGGAGGTCACCCGGCTGGGTTCCTTCGCAGCCGCTGCCGTCCAACTCGGCTACACAGCTTCAGCAGTCTCCCAACAGATGGCGGCGCTGGAACGCGATACCGGCGTCGAGCTCTTCCAGCGGTCAGCCCGCAGCGTTGTTCCAACAGAGGCCGCGTTGACCATGACCCGGCACGCGTCGAAGGTACTCACAGACGTCGAGGCCCTGATGGCGGCAGCCTCGAGGACCAATGACTCCCCCGCGCAAGAGCTGAGGCTGGGCATTTTCCCCAGCCTCGCAACCTATGTCCTGCCTGACATCCTGCGGAATGAACGATGGAGCGGACTAGGCATTGAACTGCGGGTCTCCGTGGCGGAACCGGCACAAACCATTCAAGGCCTGCGCAGCGGCGACGAGTTGGATGTGGCGCTGGTCTACCAGGTGGGGCAATCCGGCTTGGCGTGGCCGCATTCACTGGAACGCCAGTGGATAGGCGACGACGACTTCCGCGTAGTGCTGCCGGCATCCTGGAAGATCCGCGAGGACGCCGAGATCGAAGCAGCGCATCTCTCCGACATGCCATGGATCGTCCACCACCCGGGAACCAGCGATGCCCTGGTGATCGAACGCCTGTTCGCCAGCTGCAACCTGCACCCCCGGGTGGTGGCCTACAGCGACGATTTCCACGCGAGCCTGGAGATGACAGCCGCCGGCCTGGGTGCCTCGCTGGTACCGGAACTGGCGCTGCGGAACCGACCACCCGGCGTCGTGGTCCTTGACGTACCGGACATCCGGCTGGCCCGGAACGTGTTCGCCCTGCTCATCAACGAAAAGCGCACAGCCCAAGTGCAGTTGTTCACACAGCTGCTTGCGGACACCCTCAGGGACACCTCGGGAAAGAGTGGTCTTCACCCCCTAAAATCCGCTCCTGTCAAGGGCCGCAAGCTCGAGAGGTGAATTGCCGCGAAGTGCTGGAACCCGCCGGTTGATGGGGTTAGATTGATCACATGGGCAAGGTAGCGAGCAAACATTTTGGGGAGATCGAGCTCAACCACGGGCGTGAACATTGCTTCGTCGCGAGACACGAACTTGGCGGCAACCAGTTAGAGCTGGACCTCAATGTCACCGCGCACGACCACTTCGATGAGGCGGCCCTGCGCAAGGTGGACTATAGGTTGCGCTTCCTGCCGGAACTCGTGGACCAGGTCAGGGAGATGATCGCCGATGAACTCGACCAAGACGGCACCAACCCCCAACAGTTCCTGCACTTCCACAGTTCACAGCTCAAAGAAGAGCAACTCGAATCGGTCTTTGGTGTCAGCGACAAAGGCCAACTAACCAACGACGTCTTCCTCAAAGCCCTCAAACTCGGCCATGTGGCCATCTATCCGGGTCAGCCGGAGCGGTACTTCGTGTTGGACTTCACCCTCGGCTCGCACTTCACCGACGAGCTGTTGGTAGTGGCCGCTGATGAGGACGGCGTGGTAGACGACGAAATCCTGTGGGAGTCGTAAACAGCTTTTAACGGCGCACGACGGCGGCCGGTCACCTTTCGGGTGACCGGCCGCCGTCGTTATGGCTGCCTTAACGAGGTAGCGCAGGACGCGGTCACAGCAGATGCTTCGTCAAGTCACCATGGCCTATCTATACCCGGGGCTTTGTCCGGCCCTCGCAGGTACTCGCCCCGTTCCTGACCTTCCGAACGCTCCCGCTGGGCCTGTTGCGCGCTCTCTTCAAGCTGCTGAAGCTGTTCCTGTTTCGGGGGCGACGGCGTTTCCTGGTTGGGCTTAGACGGAACGTCGTTCTGCGACTCGCCCTCGGCGATTTTGCCGGCCAGCCGCTCTTCGGCCGCATCCAGGCTGCCACCTTCTCCTGCGGCGTTTGCCGGGCCTACCAGGTGGCACTGTGGCGGTGCGTCTTTTGCTGAAGCCATGGCTTCCCTGAACAGTTGGGCAGCTGCGTCCCGATCCCCGGCAGCGTCCCCCAGCTTCTCAATGCTGAGGACCAGGTTGACGCGCACTTTGCACTCATCGACGCCGGAGCCGGCTTTCAGGGCTGACTCAAAATCCTGCCGTGCAGCTGCGAAGTCCCCCGCCAAAACCTGGGCATCTCCGGAGGCGAAATGTGCTTTGTGTGGTTCAAGGATGTTGGCCACCTGCAACCACGACGCCGCGCGGGCCACACCCTGCTGCTGCCCGGCATCAAAGGACTGTCCGGCAGAGTCACCCAAAACTCCAACACTCAGGAGCTTCGCCGCAACTGCGAGCGCCACGAGCGCAGGTGGCGCTGACCAGAGCGCAAGGTTGCTTCGCCGCCGTCGTGCTTTATCGCCGGTCATGTGGTGGGCTCCTTCCGCATGGCTGGCCGAAGCGTTTGAAGTGCGGTGAAGTGCCGCAACGGCTCGTGGATTGCCAGGAGGAAAGCGGCCATGGCGAGCAGCCAGTAGAGTTCTACGCGCCCCGGGCCGTCGTGTGTCATGGTGGTCATGGCGTCGGGGCGGGCTTGGCCCAACATGTCCGATGTTGGCTCGGCGCCTGTTCTGTGGGCGTAGGGGACGTGGAGTTGCTCTGCGATGGTTCGCAACTGCGCTTCGTCAATTCGTGAGACCGCGTCCTGTGGGGTGTTGGAGGTTTTGTCCTTCACGTATCCAGCGTCAGGGTCCGCGGTTTCCTTCATCGGGCCGCCCTCGCCGGTGCCGTACCCCAGTACCGCTCCCCCGGCCACATGGGTGGCATCCATGGGAGCCGGGGCCTCGGCACTGGTGTTCTCACCGTCACCGGCGTAAAAGACCAGTGCCGGGCGACCTGGATGTTGCTGATTGGCGGCCGTGAGCCTTTCTTTCAGGAGTTGTGCCGCGCCTGTGATGCTGCTCCCCTTGGCGTATCTGCTGTTTTGGGGTTGCAAGGTGGTCATGGCGGTTTGGAGGGCTGTTGCGTCCTGCGTGAGCGGCATGCGGACGGTTGCTTTGTTGTCAAAGGTGATGAGGGAGAACTTGGCTCCCGCGAGTTCCTCTGCAATGGCCAGGACGTCCTGTTTGACCCCCGTAAGCCGTGTGCCGGTTCCTTTGTAGTCTTCCGCTGCCATGCTGGTGCTGGTGTCTACGACGAAATAGACGTCCAGGTCCGTGGTGGCAGTTTGGGCTTGGCCACCTGCCCAACCGGGACGCAAAGCGGCGAGCAGAAGAAGTACGACGGCGGCGCTCCGCAGGGCTGCGGGCCTCCAGGTTCGAAGCGGCTGGCTTCGAACACGCCTCATGTAGGTCCAGGCAGTGAAGCCCAGCACGGCGACGAATGCCAAGGCCAGTAGGGGCCACGGAATGATGGGGGCGAAGGTCATGGCTCCAGCCGCCATCCGAGCAGCAGCATTCCCGAGCCGGCAAGCAAGGCGATACCCAGAGGCCAAGCGGGTGTATCGGCGACCACTGCCTGCGGTGCCGCGAGGTAGCTTGTGGCCTCGGTTTCTTGCACTTTTTGGACAATGCCCGGCACGGCGGTGGGGCTGTCCAAGGTGAAGTAGGAGCCGCCGGTCCTTTCTGCTGCTGCCCTGAGCTGGGCACCGGGCTGCTCGGGTTGCTCGCCGTAGTCCATGTCGCCGGGGTTCAGGGCGTACACCTTCACGTTTTTCCCGGCGGCCAGGGCTGCGGCCTCGTCCAAGGTAAAGATCGGTTCCCCGGAAAGAAAGTTGTCTGTGGCCAGCACCACGGACCGTGAGCGCTCCCCTGCGTCGGTGTCGGGGAAGCTCTGTATGCAGGATGCCAGTCCGTCACCAATGAGCGAGGAGCCTTCCCCGTTCCAGGTGCCGTCGAAGAAGGACCCGGTGCCGCTGTCCAAGGCTTCCTTCGCTTGCGTGAGTTGTTCGGCGGCGAACTGGTAGTCGTCGGTGAGCGGAAAGAGTTGCACACTGCTGCTGTCGAAGATGACCATGCCGATTCTTTCGCCGTCGAACTCCTTGGCGAGGTCTTCGAATACTGCAGCGATGGCGGCATCCGTGCTGGTCATGGACCCAGAGACGTCCAAGCACAGCACGATGTCCCTGTTCCTGATTTCCGGCTGCTCCGTTGTGCGTTGGATGGGCCTTGCGGCTGCCGTGGCGGTCGCAGCGAGGAACACTGCGCCCAACACCACGGCGAGCGCCAAGCGGGTGCGGTGCCGGCGCAACGCCTTTTGGTACTCGGGGAGGTCAGTGAGCCGCCCGCCGTGCGCGATTGGCCTGGTTCCTTGGGGACGACGGCGGCGGTACAGCCAGGCGGTGATGGTCACCGCTGCTGCAGCCAAGGGCAGTATCCACCAGTAGCTCAGTTCCATGCCAAGACCACCTGCCGTGCGCTCTCTGCGGATTGCCTGACGGAATGGACGGGTCGGGGCGCGAATTCACTGGGATAGATGCCGGCTATTCCTGCTGCCAGGTTTTTGAATTCGTGGCGGTGGAGGTCCTCGAGGGTCATGGAGGTCATGGGCAAGCCGCTGGCCGCTCCGGCGAACTCCCGCACGAGGAAGCTGAGCCTTTGATGGGCGTCGCGCTCTGGCAAGCGGCCGGCGTCGGCGTCCAGCGCTGTGGCGTGGATTGCGGCCAGGTAGGTGGCCCGAAGTGTCTCAAGGTCCGGCACCATCAGCCTACGGGCTGGATCTTCGTGGACCGGCACCGTCTTGCGGACGGGCCGGAAGATCCATGCGTACCAACCCACGATGACGAGTACCAGAATGAGTCCGAGCCACAACCATTGTGGCTGATACTGCAGGGGCGGGTAGAAGCCGGCCTCATCCTGCACGGGTGCCACCCCGCGCAAAGGTTCTTGTGGTGAAAGTTCCGGACCGGTGCTTTTCGAGAAGTGAGAAGACTGCAGTCAGGACGTTCTCACTGCCGGTCGTTTGTTCCTCCGCGATTCCCAGCCGGTGGAACACGTCCCGCCGCCCCTGCTCGCGTTTGAGCATTGCCGCAGCGTAGGCGGCGCGTACTTTGCTGTCCACGGCCACGGACCGGGAAATTCCACGTCCCGTGCCCACGTCCGTGCTGTCTTGCATTTGGCTTCCTGCCTCAGCAGCGAGCTCTGCGTCCCGGACGGTCAGCCAGAGGACCTCGTGACGGCCGCGCAACCTGCGCATCAGGCTCTCGGTGCTGGCGTCCGGCAGGAACTCGTCCGCAATGGCAACAATGAGCAGGCGTCCCTTCAGGTACCGCAGCACATAGTCCAGCTGCGCCGCAATGCCACTGGCTGGGCTGTCGAGGGAAGCGCTGGCATCTACTTCACGGAGCAACCGCTCCAAATTCTCTTCACCGCTGCGGGGCGGGAGGTACTTGGACGCAACAGCGTTCCCGTGAAGGAGACCAACGTCGTCACCGTGCCGGCAAGCCAGGTACCCGAGGACGCCGGCTGCATGAACGGCGATGTCCTTCTTGCACTCCCCCGAGAACGCCTGTGCTGCCATGTTTCTTCCGGTATCCACCAGTAACAGGACCGCGTGGCGGCGCACTGCGACATAGCGCTTGACCAGGGGCGATCCGTGCCGTGCAGTGGCTTTCCAATCGATGTCACGGACCTCGTCGCCCGGGACATACGCGCGGAGTTCATCGAAGTCCAGGCTGCGTCCTTTGAAGACCGAGCCGTATTCGCCGTCAAGAAGGGTCAGTGTCCTACGGTGGGCGAAAATGAACATCTTCGACTTGACGCGTCGGAGAAGGCTGGGCACGTGCAGGCCCTGCTACGGCGTCTGGACTGATGCCAACACGGCATCGATCACGGTTTCCACGGAAATTTCCTCCACCACGGCATCAAATCCGAGGATGATCCGGTGACGCAGGATCCGATGTGCGAGGTTTTTGACGTCCTCAGGTATGACATGGTCACGCCCCTTGAGCAGTGCCATGGCTCGGGCTGCCTGGCTGAAGGCGATGCTCGCACGCGGGCTGGCGCCGAATTCCACGACGTTAGCGAGCCTGGGCTCCAAATACTGGGAGGCGTTGCGGGTGACGTAGGCGAGTCCCACGATGTAGCGGACGATCGCCGGATCAATGTAAACCCGCCGTACCAATTCCTGGACCTGGACTACGGCGTCAAGGGAGGCGGCCGCGGGAGGCTTCTGGTCCGCGTTGAACACGCCGGCGTCAATCCGCCGGATGACTTCCGCTTCCTCTGCAGGACTTGGATAGTCCAGTACGTCCTTGAGCATGAACCGGTCCATCTGGGCTTCGGGGAGACGATACGTCCCTTCTTGCTCGATGGGGTTCTGCGTAGCGAGCACCAGGAAAGGCTGGGGCAAAGGGTAGGACTCGCCGCCGATGGACGTCTGCCGTTCCTGCATCGCTTCCAGCATGGCGCTCTGGGTCTTGGCACTGGATCTGTTAATTTCGTCCAACAGGACGATGTTGGCGTGGACCGGGCCCAGTTGCGTGACAAACGTGCCTTTGACGGCGTCGAAAATCTGCGTACCGGCGATGTCGCTGGGCAGCAGGTCCGGCGTGCACTGGATCCGGCGGAACTCCGCACTCACCGACTCTGCTATTGCTTGGGCCGCGGTGGTCTTTGCGAGGCCGGGCACACTTTCCAACAGGACGTGGCCACCGGTCAACAGGCCGATCACCAGCGTCTCGCGCAACCTTGCCTGGCCCACCACTTTGTTTTCGAAGCTGCGTACGATGCTCCCGACGAGTTGCTGGGCACGGGCCATGTCCGGTGCATCGATTCCGGCTACGGCTGTGATCTGTTGCACTCGTGGTCCCCTTGCTGGCGCTGATGTGAAACGGCCACTCCATCCAAGCCTTCCTGGAGCAAGGCCGCAATGGGGACCCCTCCCCATGTGCTCTTCCTGGGTCTATTCTTTTGCCATGCATCCGCTACCAGCCGCCTATCAGAAGTACCTCGCCTCCCAGGACCAGCACGTCATCGACGCCGTACGACCGGTTCTCCTCCAGTCTGCAGCAGACCAACGACACGGCGTCCGCATCACCTTCAACAGGGGCCCAACCGGTCACCAAGCCCATCTGGACGAATCCATACCCTACGGGGAGATCATCGAGGACATCGACTGACACCGAACTAACCTTTCATGGCCCCGGAGAGGGCAAACGAGTTTCCCATGCCACGGGATACCAGCGCATAAAGCACCAGCACAGGGACCGAATACAAGATGGAGAACGCGGCCAACTGGCCGTAGGCGATAGCGCCGTGCTGGCCAAAGAAGCTGAAGATGGATACTGCGGCTGGTTGCTTGCCTGTGGACAGCAACAGGATGAAGGGGACGAAGAAGTTTCCCCACGCCTGGATGAAAACAAAAATAAACACCACTCCCAGTCCCTGCCTCATCAGAGGCAGGACGATGCTCCGCAGGGCCGCCATCGTGGAGGCCCCATCCACCCACGCCGCTTCCTCCAACTCAAGAGGAACGGAATCCATGAAGTTCTTGGTCATCCAGATCGCCATGGGCAACGTGGTAGTTGCCATGAAGAAGATGGTGGCAGCCATGGAATCCAAAAACTGAAGCTGAACAAACAAGCCATAGACAGGCACCATGATGGCCGTCACAGGCAACGACGTCCCAAACAGGACCGTGTACAGGAAGGGCTTGTTGAACCGTGATTGATATCTGGACAACGGGTAGGCGGCAAGCACAGCAGCAAGCACATTCACCACAGCCGTGCCCGCTGACAACAGGAAGCTGTTTGCCAAGGGTTGAAACAACAGCTCGGGAGTCATCACCGCACGGAAGTTCTCGGTGGAAGGCACCAAGGGGACCTTGGTCTGGTACCCGGCTTGGGGGTCGACGGCGGCCAACAGCAACCAGAGCAACGGCGCAACAAAACAAATCCCGATGACCGCCAGGGCGATGTCCGCGCCCAACTTGGCCTTGGTGGTCATGGCCGTTGCTCCCGCAGCAACCGCACGTACACGCCACCGAAAATCATCCCCAACAGAATCAGCACCGATGCCACGGCTGTGCCGTAACCAATGTCACCGAACTTGAACGCTTCCTGGTAAGCCAACACCGGCAATGTGGTGCTGGCATTGGCGGGGCCTCCGGCAGTCATCACCCAGATGAGGGTGAACACAGCCAACGTCTGAAGCGTGATCAGCATCAGGTTGGTGGCGATACTGCTCCGGATGAGCGGCAGCGTGATGAAGGCGAGCCGCTGCCAGCCTCGTGCCCCATCCATGAGCGCCGCCTCTGCGATATCCCTGGGAACGTCAGCAAGCGCTGCCCGGTAAACCAGCATGGAGAAGGCAGTTCCACGCCAGGTGTTCGCCAAGACGATCGCCACCAGGGGAAACGAGTACAGCCAATCCGGGCCCACACCACCGAAGGCTCCCACTATCTGGTTGAGCGTTCCCTCACGGTTGAAGTAGGCGTATGCGGCAAACGCAGCCACGATCTCCGGAAGCACCCAGGCCGCCACCACAGCGGTCCCCACCCAGGATGCCATTGCCCTGCGCGAACGCGTCATCAACAGGGCAATCAGCAAGCCCAACACATTCTGTCCCAGCACCGCCGACGCTGCGACGAACACTATCGTGAGCCACGCGGCCAAAGGGAAAGAGTCGTCGCTGAACATCCGGACGTAATTGTCCACACCCACCCACTGCGGGTCTTTGGCCGCCCGCCCTGACAACGCGGCGTCGGTGAACGAGGCGTAGAAGGACCACGCCACAGGAGCCAGCAGGAACAACAGGAGCAGGAGAACGGACGGGACGACGGGGAGCAGCCGCAGGGAGCGGCGCATTCTCATTTCTCCAGAACCTTGTCCTCACCTACCAGCTTGCGGACGGTGGCATCGTATTCAGCCGCGGCATCCTCAGGACTCTGCTTACCCGTGATAACGGACTCAGTAGCTACTTGGACGGCCGTGGAGATCCTCGGGTAATCGGCAGTTGCCGGCCGGTAATGCGTTACCTTCACCAAGTCTGAAACGTCCTTCACGAACGGGTTGGCTGCCAGATATTCAGGCTCCGATGCAACATCCGTGCGGACAGCGATCTGGGAGTTGTTGATGTCATAGGCCAGGGCGTTCTTCTTGTTCAGCGCTGTGGTGAGGAACTGGAAGGCCAGCTCAGGGTTCTTGCTCTTCGCCCCCACAGCCAAGGTCCACCCGCCGGACATGCTCACGCCACCGGGGTCCTGTCCCTTCTGTGTGGGAAACATGGCTACGCCCATCTCCTGCTCATAGCCGGCCCACTCATACGCGCCGCCTTTCTGCCAGAACGACGGCGTATAGGAACCTTCCACAGTTGCCCCGAGTTTGCCCTGCGGGAACCACTCGCCAAAGACCTTCTTCCACACGTTCGCGTCCAGGGCTTCGGCAGGGCTCACGGCGAGCTTCTCGTCATACAGGGTTTTCAAGAACGCCAACGAGTCGGTGAACCCTTGGGAGCCCACCACCCACTTCTTTTCGTTCTCGTCATACAGGCTGCTGTCTGTGCCATAGAGCAGTTCATAGAAGCCCTGCATGACCGTTCCCTCGCCGGTCCCCTTGCCTGCATACATGTTGAACGGGATCACATTGGGATCCGCAGCTTTCATGGTGCGCGCGGCGGTCAGGATCTCGTCCCACGTTTTAGGCTGCCACGGTACGGAAATTCCCGCCTTCTGCAGGACGGACTTGTTATACCAAATGGCCCGGGTATCCGTGCCCAACGGCACCGCATAAATGCCGCCGTCATCCGCGCGGCCAGCTGCCTTGGCAGCTTCGTTGAACGCCCCCCAGTCGTCCCACTTCTCAAGGTAACTGTCCAGCTTGAGGAGGTAACCGGCGTCGACGTCGGACCGCACCTTGAAGGTGTCCTCATAGAAAACATCCGGCGCCGTATCAGCGGAACGCTGTGCCAAGGCGAGCTTAGTCCCATAGTCGTCGTCATTGGCCTGGATGGGCTGAAGGTCCACGGTCACACCGGAGTTGGAAGCTTCGAATTCCTTCTTGGCGTCCTGCATGACGGTGTCCAAGGCCGTGAACGAGTCGGTTTTCTGATAGACGATCTTCAGGGTCTTGCTCTCGGCCGCCTCAGGCGTAGTCGAACAGGACGTCGCTGCCGTCAGGACGGCAGCGACGGAAACAATGGCAGCGAACTTAGCAGCAGCGGAGTATTTCACCGGCATTTTATTCACTGCCTCATTTTTCAAACGGCGGCGCATGTTGCTCCATTCAGTCGAACGTGGCTACAGCCCCCATACTTCACCGTGACACCCATGCGACGTGGCCGAGCCTTGTGGATATTCAGTTGTCCTGCGTCGAACTACCCTTCCAACAGGAGCCTTTGCGCGCGCGGAGCCAACATGTGCTCCAAAACCAGGCAGGCGGCACCAATGGCACCAACGTCTTCACCCACACCGGTCCCCACGACTTCCAGGTCATGGATCATTCGGGCTGCATTGTTCTTGTCCAGCAAATCCGGAACGCGTTCCAGGAAGTAAGGGGACATCCGCCCCCAGAACGGACCGCCAAAGACGACGCGCTCCACGTCCAGTGTGTTGGTCACGATGGAAACGGCGCGTGCCACCAGTGTGGCGGACTTGTCCAGGATGGCAATGGCTTTGGCGTCACCTGCATCTGCTTTGTCGCACAACGCGGCATAGCGTTCCTGGACTTCAGGGCCGTCAGCACCCTCCCGGTGCCCTTCAAGCAAACCGGCGGCTTCGGCCTCGGCCACCAGCACCTGCGGAATGCAGGAAGACTTGACGCAGCCATGCAAACCACAGTCACACTGCGGACCATTAGGGTCCACCACGATGTGGCCGATTTCGCCGGCATTGCCCGAAGTGCCGCGCACTACTTCGTCATTGAGCACAATGCCGCAGCCGATACCGGTTCCCATGTACATGAACACGAAGCTGCCAGCCCCACTGGCGCCGCCGGCCCAAGTTTCCGCCACAGCCGCGCTCGTCACGTCCTTGTCCACCAGCGTTTCCATGCCGGTGGCCTCGGCCAAAGCCTCGCGGATGCGCACACGGTTCCATCGCGTCAGGAGGGGCGGCTCCACCACGGAGCCCTCCTCGAGGTCGATCGGGCCGGGAACCGCAACACCAAGCCCGGCGATCTTGGAAGCATCGACGCCTGACTCTTCGATGAGGACGTTAATCTGTTCGGCAATGCTGGTAATCACGTCGGCAGGGTCACCGCCGGGGGTGGCCATCCGCGAGTGCCTTACGACGTCGCCCAGCAAGTCGAGGACTACAAAGGTGATGACGGCCGGGTCCAAATGAACGCCCACCGCGTACATACCCGCCGGGTTCAGGCGCAGGATGGTCCTGGGCTTGCCGGGGCCCGAGCCTTCCTTACCGGCCTCCACAATCAGCTGCTGGTCCAGGAGGCGCCGGGAGATATTCGAAATGGTCTGTGGGGAAAGGCCCACGATCTGAGCCAACTCAACACGGCTAAGTCCGCCCGATGACCGCCGGATCGCCTCCAGAATAACGGTCAGGTTGAAGTCCCCCATGCGGGGAAGGTTGGTTCCGCGCCTCGGTGTCGGCTGCCGGATCTCAGTCACTGATGCCCCTCGTCATTGGGATGAACTTCGTCGAAGATGGTCTTTGTCTGAATCGTACGATACCGCCGCCGCTTCGGATACGAGCACACGCTGACGCCGGTGTCAGGGCTTGGTAACAATGCCGCTCCCTAGCATGCGGAGGCCATTCCGGCCGCCCCTCGATGGCCAGGTTCAGAACTCCGGTTGCCCTCAGGACTTCCGGCTGCGCGTTACCGTGAACTTCGGGTTCCGGCCTTCCTCAACCGTTGGCCCGATGCTTCGCTCAAGGGCGGACCGGTACTGCAAATGGCTGTTGTAGACGGTCCACAACTCCCCCCTTGGGGCAAGAACCCGGGCGGCTGCCTGAAACATCTTGAGCGCAGCGCCGGCGTGCACACTGGCACCCAAGTGGAAGGGCGGGTTCAGCAGGATGAGGTCAGCACTGTCCGACTCAAGGGTGGACATGGCGTCATCGTGGATCACTGTCACCTGCTCCCCCAACCCGTTTGCAGCCGCCGTAGCCTTGGCTGAAGCAACGGCTGCCGCTGACTGGTCGGTGGCAATGACGCGGGCATCCGGGTGGCGAAGCGCGTACATCGTGGCGAGAATGCCGGTCCCGCAGCCCAAATCCACGGCGTGCCTTGACGCCGGCATACGGTCCAGGAACGTCAGAAGATAGCGCGTGCCTATGTCCAGTCGGGCGCCGGAGAACGCAGCACCATGAGCGCACACAGTGATTCCCAACTCCTGCAGCGACTCCACCACAGGAAAGGGAGGCTTTCCGGCCGTCGGTTTGGGGTCCCGTGCCACCAGGACCCGGGACTTCTGCCGGGCAAGTTGCGGCTGCACCGATGCGAAGTAGCGTTCCAGGACCTCATTCATGCCGAGGGACATGTGCTTTACGCGACCTCCGGCCAGCAAGACCGCATCCGGCGCCGCAAACCGAGCTACGGCGTCGGCGATTTCCTCCAACTCAGCCAGCGATTTGGGCAACTGCAAAAGCACAACGCCCGCACCGTCCAGCAAGTCCCGGTCCAGGTCGTACCCTGTGAAACGTCCTTCCAAGCCTGCCGACACGGCATTGCGTTTCAGCGCGAGCCTTCCAGTGAAAAGGTCCTGGCTAACACTCACATGGCCGACGCCGAGACCAGCCAAGGCGCCCAATGTCAGGGCGCCATAGCGGTCGCCAATGACAACCACCTTCGTGTCGGGGCCGACCAGTTCCGCCGCTGTGTCCAGCAGTAGCTTGTCTGTGGCATCGAATGCCTGCAGGTTGTCCGCTTCGACGTCGGGAAGCCTGCTCAACGTACCCAGGAGCGCTTCAATATCCATTGCCGTCACGGTGCGGTTCTCACTTTCATGCTTAACTGTCTCGACTTTAGGGTGGCTTGGGAGGAACCTAGTGCTTGCACAACGCAAACACCTGTCCTGCTTTCGGTTGGAGACCAAGGCGGCAGGCACAGTTCACGGCGACCCTTGGAGCCAGGCACCGGGATCCACTCATCATTGGGCTCCCCTTCCCCTGTGAGAAGCCATGAGTGTCAATGTTGTCACGAACCTTGAAGTAAAGTCCCACAACTCTCCCGACGAAACGAGGCGCCCCGAAAAGACGGTGCTGGACCTCGTCACCGTGGGAGATTACACAATCGGCCGTATGACCTTTGAACCAGGGTGGACCTGGGCCGACTGCATCAAGCCAGTAGTTGGTACCGACTCGTGCGAATTGAGCCACGTCGGCTTCTGCCTTTCCGGCAACTTGGAAGTAGAAACCAATGACGGCGGCAAGATCAGCATTTCAGCCGGCGATTCCTACACCATCCCGCCGGGCCATAACGCCCATGTGGTGGGCGATCAACCATTCCAAGGCGTCGAGTTCGTCAGCGGCGCCGAATTCGCGCGTCCGGCGGAGTAGCTCCCGGGGACTAACGGGTGAAGAACAGAAAGACCCCGCTCATTGAGCGGGGTCTTTCTTCCGAAGTGGAGCTGAGGGGACTCGAACCCCTGACCCCCTGCATGCCATGCAGGTGCGCTACCAGCTGCGCCACAGCCCCGGAATTTTGTTGACTACAAACGGTTCGATTTCTCTTCCCGTCGAAGCAACTCGTCAATACTAACCACAATCCCACGAGAAGCGAAATCGCTGGAACATGAGCTGCATCACGCCGCTTTGCGGTCCAACTGGCCGCAATCCGCAGCCGTGGTGCGCTGGATTTCTCCACCGCACCTCCCCCAAATCGGCTGCGAAGGAGCCGCCCGCCAAAGCTGCGCGGCTCCCCCTGAAGTCTAGATTTTCTTTGGAACAAAACCAAACCGTTCAGTCGGTTTATGTCCGGCTGGCCTATAAGCCACCGATGGTAGCGTTGTGGAGTCTCGACGGCGGCACACTCCTCCGTCTCCTGCCTGATCCGAGAGGCCACTCACCACCCATGCAGCAACGTGCGAAAGACACCCGGCTTTCCGTCATCGAAGGCGCTGCCCGGGTCTTCGCGGAAATCGGCTACGGAAATGCCAGCCTGACCGACATCACCAGGCGCGCAGGCGTCACGAAGGGTGCGCTCTACTTCCACTTCACGTCAAAGCGGGATTTGGCCCTGGCTGTCATCGAAGAGCAGCACGCCATCGTTTTGGCCGCGGGGTCCGCCATCATCGCCTCAGGCGCACCCGCCTTGGACAGGCTCATAGGACTCTGCAGGATGTTCGGCCAACAGCTGCTGGATGAACCGGTGGTCCAAGGAGGCATCCGGCTCACGTTTGAAGCCTCCGCCTTCGACGCTGACGTCTCAGGTCCCTACCAGGACTGGATCGACACGGCAGAGCAACTGCTGCGGCAAGCTGTAGCGGATGGCGCCGTACGTCCCGAGCTGGACGCTGCTGCCTTCGCGAGGTACCTGGTTGCGTCGTTCACCGGTGTTCAAATGGTCTCCGAAATATTGACCTCACGCGAAGACGTGCTGCAGAGGATTGAACAGATGTGGGAGTTCATGCTGCCGGCGTTACGCCCGGCACCTGCCAAATAGCCACGAGTTCAGCAAGCGGCTGCCTCCAGGTACAGAAAAGGCCCTGCCTACTCCATGCAATTCATGAAGCAGACAGGACCTTGGTGGTGGAGCTGAGGGGACTCGAACCCCTGACCCCCTGCATGCCATGCAGGTGCGCTACCAGCTGCGCCACAGCCCCATATTCTTGCCGCTTCGCATCTGGCTTTTTGACCATCCGCGCCGAAGCAACTCAAATATCTTAGAACAGCATTTCCGAAAATTCCAAATCGGACATATTTCGGCTGAAGCCTGTACTTAGAGCTCGGAATCTTCCGCCGAAACAGCCTTCGCAGAAGCGTCGTCACCCAATTCGAGGTCCACTACAGGGCAGTCCTTCCACAGGCGTTCCAAGGCGTAAAAGACGCGATCCTCGGCGTGCTGGACGTGGATCACGATGTCCGCATAATCCAAGAGAACCCAACGGCCTTCAGAGCGGCCCTCACGGCGCACGGGACGAAGGTCCTGCTTCATCAGTTCTTCCTCGATGCCGTCAACGATGGCGTTGACCTGGCGCTCGGTGGGAGCGGATGCAATCAGGAAGACGTCAGTGAGCGCCAAACGCTCGCTGACATCCAGGGCGACAATGTCCTCGGCAAGCTTGTCTGCTGCAGCACGCGCAGCGTGACGGGCGAGGGTGATGGATTGTTCATGTGCAGACACGGGTACTCCTTGTTGTGGCCAGTGGCCTATGTTTGGCGTGAGCCATTGTTCAGCGGAATTAGCCGCTGGTGATCATGATGATGCCGACAATAAGTGCCACGATGCCCAACCCCAGGACTCCAAACTGCAGCAACCTGTTCCGTTGCGCCCGGGCCAAACCGGCGGTGTTGGCATCCAGAGGGTCAAGGCCATACGCCGCGCTGGCGGAAACCGGTGGGCGTTGGGTCTCTTGGTTTGGCTCCGCCGCGGCGACAGGACGTTTCCCGACCGACTTCGCAACCGCTTCCGCGCGGGCAAGCACTCCGGCGCGGCCCCGTACTCCCGGCTTTTTAGCCTGAGCTTGTTCGGCGTCGAGCTTGGGCCCCGCAGACGTAATAAGCGGTACAAATGTGGTGCTCGGGCGCTTCATGACAGGGCGTTCAATCCCCGGCATCTTGACGAACTCCAAGGGAGTCACCATCGCGAGGTTGTTGGCCGTGGAAGGACCCACCGCAGCGGCTGGCGACTTCCCGTCAATTCCGGAACCCGAATCATTCTTGGCGCGTTCCGACGGGTTCTTGCCGGATTCTGCCTGCGTCTTCTCGGCAAGCTTCTGCTTAGCGGCGGCGCGCTTATTCAGGACAGCTGCACGCTCGGCAAGGGCGATCTGCTGCGCCAGGACCTCAGGATCTACAGCCAATGGGTCCTGCTCGGCAATGTGTTCCAGCTTGGCCGTCTGGTTTTCCACCTGCGCGGCGATCAGCTGCCGGACCGCAAGCGCCTGCTCTACGGACATTTCGGATTCCGCAGGAGCCTTGCTGCTTCCTGCATCGTCAGTTGTGGGCTTAGGAGTGCCCGGCGCCTTTTCCTTCGAAGCCTTGTCAGCAGCCTCCGGCTGGGAAGACTCCGGCTTGGAAGACTTTGCACCCTCCGACTGACCCGCGTCCTTTGTGGGCGCGGGCGCCGGAACAATGGGATTCATGGAGGTAGCAACTTCGGCCTGAAGTTGCTGGAGACGCAGCTGGCGACGAGTGGGCGCTCCCCCACCGGAGAGCTGCTCCTCCTTGTCGGCAAGCTCCTTGATGGTGCGCAAGGCGGCACGATCACGGGCACGGATTTGAGAGGAGCGTTCCTGTCCAGCCGGTCCCACGGCGTCCACGGGGACGTCCGCGGCACGTCGATTGCGGCCGTTCGTGCGATCGGCTTGAGGAAGGTTTTCTACGTCCGCAGGCGCGGAGGTATCCACTTGCTCGACCTCGGGGTGTTCTTCCCGGGCACGTCGAAGCTCGCGCCTGCTGCGGATGGGTCGCTGGTCCTGGCTGCTCATTCAAAACTCATTCAGTACGTGCTTGGTCGTCTGATCCGGACAATGCTGGTGTCAGATCCGCTGCGTTGGCCGGCGCTGCATACAGTCCATATTTTGCGATGTACTGTACAACTCCATCAGGCACGAGGTACCAGACGGGATTACCGGCCCCAACGCGGGTCCTGCAATCCGTAGAGGAGATGGCCATGGCGGGAACTTCCAACAGGCTGACGTCGTCCCTGCCCATGTCGTGCAGTTCATGTCCGGGACGGGTCACACCGACGAAGTGGGCCAAGGACCACAATTCGTCCACGTCCTTCCACGAAAGGATCTGCGCCAACGCATCTGCACCAGTGATGAAGAAGAGGTCGGCCTCCGGACGTTCTGCACGGAGATCCCGGAGGGTGTCAATGGTGAACGTCGGGCCTGGACGATCAACATCCACCCGGCTCACTGTGAACCTGGGGTTGGATGCCGTTGCGATGACCGTCATCAAATAGCGGTGTTCAGGCCTGCTGACCAGCTTGTGAGACTTCTGCCAAGGCTGCCCCGTGGGCACGAAAACCACTTCATCAAGGCCGAACTTGGCTGCGACTTCGCTGGCAGCAACAAGGTGGCCGTGATGAATGGGATCAAACGTTCCACCCATCACGCCCAGCCGGAGCCTGCGCCCCGCCTCCCCACGCGGTGTTGCGGCGATAATGTTAGTGGCCTTGGCCGTGGGTGTGCTTGTTCGGGTGCTGGCGGTGCGGATCGGCGTGCTCTTCAACGGCCTCGTGTCGGTTGCCAAGGTTGGTGTAGGAGAGGGTAACAAACAGGAGAACCAACATGAGGGCGAACATCACTACGCCGAAAACCCACGGCTCGGCCCACAGCGGAGCGAGTTCCTCGTGGCCACCTTCAGATTGGGCGGCAATGGACGTGGCGATCTGCTGAAACAGCATCTTCTCCCCTATTGGTTCTCAAAGGATTTTCGACGGCGGGACTCCCCAACCGTTCCGGACTTCTGTTCTATGTTACCGCGTCACTAGGCGCGGATCTGGCCCTCGCCCTGGACGATCCACTTGGTGGTGGTCAGCTCCGTGAGGCCCATGGGACCGCGGGCGTGAAGCTTCTGGGTGGAAATACCCACTTCGGCTCCGAGCCCGAGCTCCCCTCCGTCAGTGAACCGGGTGGAGGCATTGACGATCACGGCAGCTGAATCAATGTCAGCTATGAACTTCTCAGCGTTGGCCAGGTTGTTGGTGAGGATCGCTTCCGTGTGCCCGGTGGTCCAGGTGCGGATGTGGTTGACTGCTTCATCCAGGCTGTCCACCATGGCGACCGCGAGATCGAGGTCCATGTATTCGGTGGCCCAATCGTCATCGTCAGCGGGAACGGTTTCAATGTCCTTGCCCAAGGCAGAAGCGATCCGCTCATCGACGTGAAGGGTGACACCGGCCGAACGCAGTGCCTTGGCAACGGCAGGCAGCACAGTAGCGCCGGAGTGCACCAGCAGGGTTTCCACTGTGTTGCAGACGCTGGGGCGTTGCGTTTTGGCATTCAGGAGGATCTCCACGGCCATCTCTTCATTCGCGGACTCGTCAATGAAGATATGGACATTGCCTTCGCCGGTTTCAATGACGGGCACGGCAGAGTTGGTTACAACCGTCTGGATCAGATCGCGTCCACCGCGGGGAATAAGGACGTCCACCCGACCGCGGGCGCGCATCAGGACGTTGGCCCCTTCGCGGCCATACTGGTCCACGGTCTGCACGGCATCAGCAGGCAGGCCTACGGAATCCAGGGCTTCGCGAAGAATCTGCACCAGCGCCCCGTTGGTGTTCGCAGCGGCAGAACCTCCGCGAAGGATTACTGCGTTGCCGCTCTTGAGTGCCAGGCCTGCGATGTCCACCGTGACGTTCGGGCGGGCCTCATAAATGGCGGCCACAACGCCCATGGGGACGTTGACTTGGCGCAAGCGCAGTCCATTGGGAAGTGTCTGCCCACGGACCACGTTGCCAACAGGATCGGGCAAGCCAGCCAGGTTCTCCAGGGCAGCAACCAAACCGTCAATACGGGCAGGAGTCAGGGTCAAACGATCCAACAGGGCCGCGGACGTGCCGTTGGCACGACCCACGGCAACATCCTTGGCGTTGGCATCCAACACGTGCTTCCGGTTCTCCACCAGGGCAGCACCGATGGCACGCAACGCACGGTCCTTCCATGCACGGTTTGCCTGCCCCATGCGGCGGGCAGCCTTCCGGGAGCGGTCCGCGATTGCGTGGACGGCAGCCTCAACGTCTTCCGGTGCCAACGGTCCGCCTGCCGCAGGGTTCTCCGGCGTCTGGCCGGTGGTCCCGGAAACGTCGGAGATCACAGGGGCGTCAGGGGTCAGCGCTTCAGTCATGCTCCAAGTTTAGATGAGCGGGACGCCCTGAGGAGCACCAGGTCGTCAACATGAACAACTTCGCGGTCATAGCCGCGACCCATGGCCTGGCCAAGCTCCTGCGTTGTACGACCCAACATGCGCGGGAGTTCCTCCGAAGAGTAGTTCACCAGGCCTCGTGCCACCACGGTACCGTCGTGGCCAACCATCTCAACGGGATCACCGGCTTCGAAGTCACCGCTAATGTCCGAAATGCCTGCGGGAAGGAGTGACCTGTGCCGGTCGCGCACGGCCTTCACGGCGCCGTCGTCGAGCATTAAACGGCCCTGAACGGTCGCCAAGTGCGCCAGCCAAAGGAGGCGGACCGGCTTACGGTTGCCGTTTACGGCGAACCACGTTCCCACGTCCTCCCCGGCCAAGGCTGCCGCAGCATTGGCTGTGGACGTGACGAGCGCATGGATCCCCGAGCCGGCAGCAATGGACGCTGCTTCCACCTTGGTCATCATGCCGCCGGTTCCGACGCCGGCCTTACCCGCCTTGCCAATGGTCACGTCCTCCAGGTCCTGCGGACCACGGACGAGCGGAATACGTTGGGCGCCTTGGGACGGCGGGCCATCGTAGAGGGCGTCGACGTCGGACAGCAGCACGAGTGCATCGGCGCGAACCAAGTGCGCTACCAAGGCAGCAAGGCGATCGTTGTCGCCGAAGCGGATCTCATGCGTGGCTACGGTGTCGTTCTCATTAACTACCGGAACAACACCAAGGTTCAACAGCCTGTCCAAAGCCCTGAAGGCATTCGTGTGCTGCGTCCGGCGCATCAGGTCATCGGCGGTCAACAAAACCTGGCTGACCGTTACCCCGTGGGCGTTGAAAGCCTGGGTGTACCGTGCCATCAGGAGTCCCTGCCCTACACTGGCGGCAGCCTGCTGCGTGGCAAGGTCCTTGGGCCTCTTGGCGAGACCCAAGGGGGCAAGCCCTGCAGCAATAGCACCCGAGGACACCAGGATAATTTCTGTCCCGGAATTGCGCTTTTCAGCGAGGGCATTGACCAGTCCGGTGAGGGACTTTTCGGAGATGCCCCCCTTGATGCTGGTCAGTGAGGATGACCCTACTTTGACAACAATCCGCTTGGCGGTGGCGAGGGCCTGGCGCTCAAGTCGCTCAGCTATGTCCGGGGCGTCGACGGTCCTAGTCGTCATCACCGGAATCCAGGTGGCTTTCCTTCACTGCCTGGGCACGGCGACCACTGACTGATTCTGTCCAGATGCCGGCCTTGCGTTCAGCTTCAAGCTCAGCCCGCGCAGCGGCCTTGGCTTCGCGGCGTTCGAGCTGCTCGTCGCGCTTCTGTGAACGAGTGGGGCGGTCGCCGATGTCCGCAACGCGAATGTCTGTACCGCGGGGCGTAGCCAAGAGCTCTGCGCCGGCCATCATGGTGGGCTCCCAATCGAACACCACGCCATCGTCTTCACCGATTACCACGGTGTCGCCGGGCTTGGCGCCGACCTTGAAGAGTTCGGTTTCAACACCAAGCTTGGCGAGGCGGTCGGCGAGGTAGCCAATGGCTTCCTCGTTGGTGAAGTCAGTTTGCTTGACCCATCGCACTGGCTTTTCACCCAGGACGCGGAACAGTGGCTCGAGGTTTTTCTCCTCGCGGCGGATCTTGAAACCGGATTCGTTGACCGCACGGGGACGCAGGACGGGAGCAGCAACCTTGGGAGGCGTGGCCTGAACGGCATCACGCGCTGCCTGGACAATCTCAGCCATGGCAAAGCCGAGCTGGCGCAAGCCCTCGTGGCTCGTTGCAGATACCTCAAAAACGCGGTAGCCGCGGGCTTCGAGATCCGGACGGACGAACTCGGCCATGTCCTTGCCGTCGGGAAGGTCCACCTTGTTGAGGACTACCAGCTTGGGACGCTCATTCAAGGGCACAACTTCGCCGTCAACACCGGCGTAGCTCATGTCTACTGCGTACTTCTCCAGTTCGGCCTCGATGATGGCGAGGTCGGAAAGAGGATCGCGGTCAGATTCGAGTGTTCCGCAATCAAGGACGTGAACCAGCGCAGCACAACGCTCTACGTGACGCAGGAAGTTGTGGCCCAGGCCCTTGCCTTCGCTGGCGCCCTCGATCAGGCCGGGAACATCGGCGATAGTGAAGCGGACATCGCCGGCCTGCACAACACCGAGGTTGGGGATGAGGGTAGTGAAAGGGTAGTCGGCAATCTTGGGCCGGGCAGCAGACATGGCTGCAATGAGGCTCGACTTACCGGCCGAAGGGAAACCAACCAACGCGATATCTGCGATGGACTTCAGTTCCAGGACGATGTCGCTGGATTCACCTTCGATACCAAGCAGGGCAAAGCCCGGAGCCCGACGCTTCTGCGATGAAAGGGATGCGTTGCCGAGGCCACCCTGCCCGCCGGCAGCTGCAATGTATTCGGTACCCTCGCCAACGAGGTCGGCCAGGACTTCGCCGTCTTTGGTCTTGACCACGGTGCCATCGGGCACGGGAAGAATCAGGGTTTCACCGTTCTTGCCTCCACGCCAGTCACCCATGCCGGGGCCACCGTTGGTGGCGTGGCGGTGGGGAGCGTGGTGGTAATCAAGCAGGGTTGTGGTCTGGGCAGATACACGCAGGATGACATCGCCACCGTTGCCGCCATTGCCACCATCGGGTCCACCGAGCGGCTTGAACTTTTCCCGCTTGACAGAGACACAGCCGTGGCCGCCGGTTCCGCCGGATACGTGCAGGACTACCCGGTCTACAAAGCTCGCCACGTGAATCTCCTCAGTTGCTGTCTCACAGCGTTTGTTGCTGTTGCCAGCGTTATTGCAAAAACCAGTGCGCTAAAGCGCCCTAGTCGATTGTAATGCGGTTAAAAGAACGGTGGAGCGGGCCGTTTGGCCCGCTCCACCGGTTCAGAACTTGTTGTTACTCTGCAGCTGCAGCAGCAACAATGTTCACTACGCGACGGCCGCGGCGAGTACCAAACTCAACCGCACCGGCCTGCAGTGCGAACAGGGTGTCGTCGCCACCGCGACCGACGCCTGCGCCGGGGTGGAAGTGGGTTCCACGCTGGCGAACGATGATCTCGCCAGCGGAAACTACCTGACCACCGAAACGCTTGACGCCCAGGTACTGAGCGTTGGAGTCACGACCGTTGCGAGTGGAACTCGCGCCTTTTTTGTGTGCCATGTGAAATGCCTGCCTCTAAATTTCTGGGGAAACTGAAAAACCTGAACAGCGGGTAACGAAAGTTACGCGATGCTGGTGATCTTGATCTTGGTCAGTTCCTGACGGTGACCCTGACGCTTCCGGTAGCCGGTCTTGTTCTTGAACTTCTGGATGACGATCTTCGGACCGCGGAGGTCCTCGAGGATCTCAGCCGTGACCTTGACGTTGGCCAGTTCCGCAGCTGCGGAGGTGACCTTCTCGCCGTCAACCAGGAGCAATGCGGGCAGCTCAAGCGTGCTACCGGCTCCACCGGGGACGCGGTTCAGCGTTACGTAGTCTCCAACGGAAACTTTTTCTTGGCGGCCGCCTGCGCGGACAATCGCGTACACCACTTGGGTACTCACTTCTCTCGACGTTTATTACAAAATTTGCGTGCGGAACCTTGAACCGGAATCAGCCCTGGTTCGCGCTGTGCCTCAACGCCGTGGACTTCTGATCGAAGTCCGCGAGTCATCCCATGAACAATTCCAAGGGGCATAACCCAAGTGTTGGCGTAAGCACCGAAGATCAAGATTACGCTAGTTTGACCTTCAGCTGCAAATGAGGCCGGGTCCGGAGGCTACCTCGTGACTTGCGTCACCAGTTGTAACGGACTCTCCCGGCACCGTGCCCATACAGCCTACAGTGTTTGGGCGAGATTAACGCGATCCAACCAGCGACGCGCAGACGTGTCGCTCCAATCGGTCTCATATACGTGCGTGGAAAGCTACTGAGCGCGGGTGAACGAAGCCTGCGCAAACAGCCTCGGAGCATCGAAGAATGCTGTCTCGTAGCGGCATGACTGAGTGAAGGCATCCATCATGGCAGCCCGCTCCGTACCGGAAGCCACGACGGCCGCAGCATCCGTGAAGTTGATCGCTTTCCTTGTTGCCGCTGCGAAATCCTCGTCGGCGTAGGTCTTCAACCAGCCCGCATATGCGTGGTCCGCAGGCGCGCCGGCTTCTACGTATGCCGCATGAAGCCGCTGACCCACCTCCGCGTACAACCAGTAACAGGGCAGGACCGCTGCCAGCACCACGGCGTAGCTGCCGGCAGCGGATGTTGCCAGTAAATGGTCCACGTAGGACTTGGTGACCGGTCCGATTGTCGTGGAGGCTTCCCGCGTGCTCAACCAATTCCTATGCAGCTCCGATTCAACCTCCAGGCACTGCTGTGACGCCTTTGCCCAGAACAGTTGTTCTTCCTCCGTGGGGGCCAAGGCTCCAGCACGTGCCAAGACCCTCGAATACCCATTGAGATAGATAGCGTCCTGGGCAAGGTAGTAACTGAAGTCACGTTCCGGCAGCTCGCCGGATTGAAGTCCTTGAATAAACGGGAGTCCGTAAATCGCTTCGAGTTCAGGGACGGCTTCGTTCCACATGGCCGCAGCGAAAGCGCCCGGCTTGGATGCCTGCCGGAAGTGGTGGAAGTGGTTCACGGGCCCGTTGCCTTGACCCACGTGCAGCGCGTCAGAGGCCCTCAACGCCCCTAGCAACCACGGCTTGACTTCCCGCAGTGAAACTTCCCAGTCACCAGTTCCTGCCTGGACTGTAGCCAGGGCGGAGGACAGGGAACACCCGGTACCGTGGCTGTTCCGCGTTGCAACCTTTGGACCTGCCACTTCGATCACATCCTGGGACAGCAGCCCGCTGGTGTTTACCAGTGCATCGGGGCACTCCGGCCCTGGGAGGTGGCCGCCCTTGACCAGGACCGTGTTCCCGAACTCGGCTGCCAACCGCTTGCCCTGGTCCAGCGCCGAAGCCCAGTCTGTTGCCTCCGGCTCCCCCAGCAACATGGCCAGTTCAGGAAGGTTCGGAGTGATGAGGTGGGCCAAAGGGAGCAGCGAACGCAATGCCTTCTCAGCGGACTCCCGAAGCAGTCGGTCACCGCTGGTGGCCACCATCACCGGATCAAGGACCACGACGGCGGGACACACCTCTTCGAGCCAGCCCCGGACCTCGTCAATAACGGCTGCGTCGCCGAGCATTCCGACCTTGACGGCATCAATGGTGATGTCACCACTAATGGCGTCCAGTTGCTGACGCAGGAAGTGTGCGGGAGGGACATGGACGGCACTGACCCCCCTGGTGTTTTGCGCGGTGAGCGCCGTGATGGCAGCCATGCCGTACCCGCCGAATGCGGCGATGCTCTTCAGGTCCGCCTGGATTCCGGCGCCACCCGAAGGATCCGAGCCGGCAATGCTCAGGACGCGCGGGGTTGGATGGGCCGAAGCCGGTGCGTCCAAGGGGTACACCGATGAATATGATGATGCAGTCATGAGGACATCCCTTCGCCGGTGCTAACCGGACAGGTTCAACGGGTTTGGATCTCAGCCTGGCCCAACGCCCGGCACCCCGTGTCAGTCCCCAAGCGTAGCCGGGAAGCAACGTGGCGCGGGAACCGGGCCACGCCGGAGCCCGGATGTGACTATGCACGCGGCTCATGCGTGGCCTACAGTGCCGACAGAAAAGGACCCTGCGCTACCCGCCGTTTGGCAGATAGCGCAGGGTCCTTTTCAACTTGTTCGGTGCGATTAGAGCTCGGAAGCAGGCACTCCAACGCCGAGGATGATGGGCTCATCCTTTGGTGCCTTCCGGGTCGGTTCCACAGTCGCCTTGGCTTCATGCGCCGAACCACGGGTGGCCGACGCTGTTACGTCATGGTGTTCAACGCTGGTTTCATTGGCCGCGCCCTGAGCCCTGCTGGCACTCCTGTTACGGCGACCACGACGACCACGCGGGGCTGAAGCAGCCTCAGGATCTTCCTCAGCAGCCCGTGCCGGAGAAGCAGCCTTCGGGGTCTCAGCAGCCTTCGGTACTGAAACCGGCGCGGCTTCTTCCTCAGCTGCCGGAGCAGCGCCGAGGTGCGAGAACGCTTCAGCCAGGAGATCCAGGCTCATGGCAGGCTTTGCTGCCTGCGGCTCGTCGTGGTGTTCAACGAACGGCAAGGCAACTTCTTCCCCGCCGAAACGCAAAACAGGAGTGGACCTTGCTTCCTGGACTGCCGCTTCCCTGCTTGCAGCATCCGTGCTTGCAGCATCCGTGTTTGCAGTACCGCGGGCTGACGCCCCTGCTTCACTGCCGGTGGCTTCGCCGCCGGCGGCGGCGCCGGGTGCGGGGCTGGCATCTGGCTCGTGCCGGCCTGCCGCACGCGCTTGCTCCTCTGCACGGTGAACTTCGTCGTCGTGCAGGTGTGCGGCGTGCGCTGCAGCGGCAATCGTGGCCAAGGCTGCCCTGGTTGCCTCGGCTTTGGCTAGACGGACAGGATCCTGCGGTTCAGCCGTGGTGGTTGCTGCGGCCGGGGCGGACGTGGTGGTGTGGACCTGCGCGGGGGCTTCGGCAATGGCCGGTCCCCCACCCTTGCCGCGGCGGCGCTTGCGTTCGGTCCGCCCCGCAGGCTGCTGCGCTTCTGCGTGCGGGCGGTGATGTTCAGCAGCCACTACGTTGGCGCGCCGGTGCTCAACGGGCTCGTCGTGCGTGACGACACCCCGGCCGGCGCAGTGCTCGCACTGCTCACCGAAGACCTCAAGGAGGCCGGTTCCCATGCGCTTGCGCGTCATCTGGACCAAGCCCAGCGACGTCACTTCGGCCACCTGGTGCTTGGTGCGGTCCCGGCCGAGGCACTCCACCATGCGTCGCAGGACGAGGTCGCGGTTGGATTCAAGGACCATGTCAATGAAGTCGATGACGATAATGCCACCGATATCGCGCAGACGAAGCTGGCGAACAACTTCCTCGGCCGCTTCAAGGTTGTTCTTGGTGACGGTTTCTTCAAGGTTTCCGCCACTGCCGGTGAACTTACCGGTGTTGACGTCCACCACGGTCATGGCCTCGGTGCGGTCGATGACCAACGAACCACCGGAAGGCAGGAAGACCTTCCGCTCAAGGGCCTTGTGGATCTGCTCGTCGATGCGCCACGCGGCGAAGATGTCCTGGTCCTTGGTCCACTTTTCGAGGCGTCCCACCAGATCGGGGGCGACGTAAGTCACGTAGGCTTCGATGGTGTCCCACGCGTCGTCACCGGAGACGATCAGCTTGGAGAAGTCCTCGTTGAAGACGTCACGGACCACTTTGATGGTGAGGTCGGGTTCGCCGTAGAGCAGTTCCGGAGCCAGGACCTTGGTGGACGAGGCCTGTCCTTCAATGCCTTCCCACTGTGCACGCAGCCGGTTGATGTCGTGGGTGAGCTCTTCCTCCGACGCACCCTCAGCTGCTGTGCGAACAATGACACCGGCGTTTTCCGGCAGGCGGTCCTTCAGGATGCGCTTGAGGCGGTTGCGTTCGACGTCGGGCAACTTGCGTGAGATGCCGGTCATGGAACCACCGGGTACGTACACCAGGTAGCGGCCCGGCAGGGAGATCTGGCTGGTGAGGCGGGCACCCTTGTGTCCCACGGGGTCCTTGGTGACCTGGACCAGGACGGAGTCGCCGGACTTCAGGGCGTTCTCGATCCGGCGCGGCTGGCCTTCAAGGTTAACTGCGTCCCAGTTGACTTCTCCGGCGTACAGGACGGCGTTACGGCCCCGTCCGATGTCCACGAACGCAGCTTCCATGGAAGGCAGCACGTTCTGGACCTTGCCCAAGTACACGTTGCCGATCAGGGAGTCCTGCTGGGTCTTGGACACGAAGTGCTCAGCAAGCACGCCGTCTTCCAGGACACCAATCTGTATTCTGTCGTCGCGCTGGCGGACGATCATCTGGCGGTCCACCGACTCGCGGCGGGCAAGGAACTCGGCCTCGGTGATGACCTGGCGGCGGCGTCCGGTTTCACGGGACTCGCGGCGGCGTTGCTTCTTGGCCTCCAGCCGGGTAGAGCCCTTGACGCCGGTAACCCGGTTGGAGGGGGCTGCCTCCGTGATGGGGCGGGGCGCGCGGACACGGGTGACTGTGTTGGGCGGATCGTCGTCCGAGCCGCCGGTCAGTTCAAGATCCTGGTCTCCACGACGCCTACGACGCCTACGCCGCGAGGTGACGCCTTCTTCGAGGGCTTCTACTACCGGCGCTTCCTCGTCCTCGGACTCAGTGCCGTCCTCGGTCTCGTTCTCTTCGCGCTCGGTTCCACGGCGACCACGGCGGCCCCGGCTCCTGCGACGCCGGCGACTACCTGCGTCTTCCAGCTCGCCTTCAGCGGCGGTTTCGGTTTCTTCTGCGGGCTCCTCAGCCTTCTCCTCCACCGCGGTGACGCGGGGAACCGTGGTGAGGTCCGGGGCCTGGAAGATCATGGAGGTGATGGAAACCGGCTCCATGAACAGGGAGGTGGACGCTGCAGGAGCAGCTTCTTCGGCAGGTTCCTCAGCAGCGGCCTCGGATTCCGGGTTTTGGGCAGCAACATCGGTGGCTACCTCAGCGACCGGTACTTCCGGCTGGGAGCCATTTTCCGGCGTCGTGGTTTCCGGGGCGGCTTCTGCAGCAACGGGTGCCTCTAATACTTCAGCTTTGGGCTTGGTAGTACGACGACGGCGGACCGGCTTCTCGGGGGCCGGCTCGGTGGCGGCTTCGGCAGCTTCCGGGACGGCGGGGGCGGCGTCGCCCGCGGCAGTAGCGTCCTCGCCCAAACCGGGCAGGGTTTCGGCAGGCTCTGCCTTCTTGCGGGAACGGGTGCGGCGCACTGGTGCGGCGGTTGTCTCAGTGGCTGCTTCCCGGGTGGGGGTCTCGGCCGCAGGTACCTCTACGTCAGCAGCGACTTTGGGCGCTGCCTTGCGCCGGGTCCTGGTGGCTTTCTTGGGCGCTTCCGCAGTTTCCGCGGGAGCTGCCTCATCATTAACGGCTACAACCTGGTCATTATCCATATGTGGCAACACTCCTGCCCCAGCGACGCCGCCACATCCGGCGCCCAGTGGAGCAAATATTGTCAAAACCCGCAGGCGTTGACAGAAGTCGGCAGTATGCCTTCCGGTTCGCACCAGCATTGGGGTGCGGCAGCCCTGGAAGGCCGGCGACTCTATTCTGAAACCCGTTGTTCTGCTGCCACAACCAGGTGCCGTCCATTGTCATGGCGGGCCTACCGAGGATCACGTGATCCGGGCATGCCCAGCTCATACTGGCGGTCTTGGGAACAAAGTCACCGGACCGGAATTCGAATGTGGATCGACTCCCGGCCATGTACATTCTCTCACACCCCTGCACATTCCCAAGGTAGGTCGCTGTGTCGCGGAGCTCCGCCCGCAAGCTGGGGCCAGCGTCCAGCCTTCGGAGTTACAATCCTCCCAAGAGCCCTTCCCGGCTTGCCGGGCCATTTGTCGAAAAGGATCACATCCGCGATGCCAAGCACCGCCAGGGAAAACCTGGCCAACAAAGCCTCAAGCCCTGTGGAGGACATATCCACCCAACAGGATTCCCTCCCCAGCACGGTCCGTGACAAGCCTTTCGCGTGGCTGCTGCTGATCACCGGTGTGGTTGGCTGGCTGGCGTCCGGAATCCTGGTGCTGGAGAAACTTGAGGTGCTCAAGGATCCAAACCACGTGACAGTGTGCGATGTGAATCCTTTTGTCTCCTGCGGTGAAGTGATGCAGACACCACAAAGCTCGGTGTTCGGGTTCCCCAATATGTTCATCGGCATCGTCGCCTTCGCTGTCATTATCACCACAGCCATGGGCATTCTCGCGGGAGCCAGGTATTCACGAGGTTACTGGCTGGGCCTGCAAACCGGTGTGACCCTTGGCTTCGCGTTCGTTGTGTGGCTGTGGTCGCAGGCCCTCTACGTCATCCACGTGCTGTGCCCGTTCTGCATGGTGGTATGGGCTGCCATGATCCCGCTGTTCGTCTGGGTAACCATCCGCAACGTCACCAGTGGGGTCATCAAGGCACCGCCGGCAATGGTCAGGCTTTTGTCCGGTTCGGGCTGGATCATCGTTGCCCTGTTGTACGTGGCCGTAATCGCCACGATCTTCTTCTCCTTCATCCACCTTTTCGTGGCGTCCACAGCGTAGAACCACCACTCGCGAGATAACAGTTAAGGCCAATGTTCAAGAAGAACATTGGCCTTAACTGTTATCTCGGCGGGGTTGTTTAGCCCGCGAACCAGATCTTGATCTCACGCTCTGCAGAGTCGACTGAATCTGAGCCGTGAACGAGGTTCTGCTGGACTGCCAGTCCCCAGTCGCGGCCGAAGTCGCCGCGGATGGTGCCCGGTGCCGCCGTCGTCGGATCCGTTGTTCCGGCCAGCGAGCGGAAGCCTTCGATCACGCGGTGGCCTTCGAAGACTGCAGCGATAACCGGTCCGCTGAGCATGAACTCAACCAGCGGCTCGTAGAACGGCTTGCCAACGTGTTCCTCGTAGTGCTGCTCCAGCAGCTCGCGGGTCGCGTTGACCTTCTTCAACTCCGCCAGGGTGTAGCCCTTGGCTTCGATCCGGGCGAGGATGCTTCCACCCAGGTTGCGGGCGACGCCGTCGGGCTTGACCAGGACAAGTGTCCGTTCAATGCTCACAGTTGCTCCAATGTGGTTGTTCGGTGGTTTTCCCAGCCAGTTTACGGGGTTTGCGGGTCAGCCTGGTCACCGTGGGCTGCATCCCATTCGGCCTGCTCGCGGTCGCGTTGGGCCACCTCGCGGTCAATCCGCATACCGGCCCTGATCCCGTACCACCAGCAGATGGCAAACAGGATCCCCACAATGAACATGGTGGGCTCGGCGAAGCCCGTCAGGATCAGCACAAGCTGCAGTGCCCAGCCAACCCCGATGCCCCATGGCTTGGACAGTACGGCGCACGCCAACACCAGCACCACCGTCAGTGCGATGCCGACCCCAAGAATGATGGCGGGGTCAACTTCTCCACGCCTCAGGCCGAAGACTGCCAACGTGCCGAAGAACGCGACGAAGGCTTCAAGCAGGAGCACGGTAGACGCGAACATCACCTTGGTGGATCGGCGCTTCTTGGGCATGCCGGGCCGCCATTCACGCTGCGCCTTGGTCATTTTCGCCATGCTAGGCACTCGCCTTTCCAAGCAGGATCCGCGCCTCGGCCACCACAGTGATGGAACCTGTTACCAGGACACCGCCTGCCAGGTCATCGTTGGATTCGGCGCGCTCCACAGCCCATTCCAGGGCGTCGTCCAACTTCTCCGCGATGTGGACGTTGTCCTCGCCGAAGCCGAGGTCGACGGCGAGTTCGGCCAGTTCCGCCGCCGGAACGGCACGCGCCGAGTTGGATTGGGTGAAACAGAATTCCTCGGCCAGGCCACCCAGTGATTCCTTGAGGGTCTTAAGGATCTCCTCGGCGTCCTTCTCCCGAAGAACGCCCACCACAACCACCAGCTTGCTGAAGCTGAAGGCCTCCTGGATGGCTTCCGACGAGACGCGGATGCCGTCCGGGTTGTGTGCAGCATCCACCACAACTGTGGGCGCAGTGCGCACAACTTCGAGCCGGCCGGGCGAAGTCACGTTGCCAAAGGCTTCTTTGAGCACCTCGGCATCGAGCTCTTTCTCTCCCCCACCGAAGAACGCTTCCAAAGCCGCGACGGCTACGGCGGCGTTTTCGGCTTGGTGGGCACCATGCAGTGGCAGCAGCAGGTCTTCGTAACGCCCGGCGAGACCCTGAATGGTCAGGACCTGGCCGCCCACAGCGACGCTGCGGGACTCGACACCGAATTCGACGCCCTCAAATCGGAACGGCACGTCAACTTCACGGGCTTTCTCCAACAGGACCTGCGCAGCGTCAACGGGTTGAGCTGCACTGACCAGGAAGCCGCCCGGTTTGATGATGCCGGATTTCTCGTAGGCGATGTCCTCGGTGGTGTCACCCAGAAGATCCGTGTGGTCCAGCGAAATCGGTGTGATGACTGAGACTTGGCCATCGCCAACGTTGGTGGCATCGGTGATGCCTCCCAAGCCGACTTCCATGACGGCAACATCAACAGGCTGATCAGCGAACACCGCGAAGCCAAGAATAGTCAGGCACTCGAAGTAGGTAAGCCGCGGTTGGTCTTCGGCAACGAGCTCGCTATCCACGATCTCCAGGTAGGGGCGGATTTCGTCCCAGATACGCACGAACGTCGCATCCGGTACAGGCTCTCCGTCAATGCTGATGCGTTCAGTCACTTTGGACAGGTGCGGGCTGGTGTAACGGCCCGTACTCAGGCCGTGGGCACGCAGTCCGGCCTCGATCATGCGTGCCGTGGACGTTTTGCCGTTGGTGCCGGTGATGTGGATGATCGGGAAAGCCTTGTTCGGCTCCCCCAGAACATCCATTGCACGGAACAACGGAGCCAGGCGAGGTTCCATCTTGTTTTCCGGGGCACGGCCCAGGAGTTCGGCGTAGACACTTTCAACCGAGAATTCGTCAGTCATGGATCAGGCCCCTGCCTTTGCGACGGTGACCTGCGGTTCGTCGACACTGGCCAACAGAACCTCCAGTTCCAACGTCAGAGTTTCGGTCTTGACGAGTTCCGAGTTGGCTTCCAGGGCGTCAACCACATCCTGTGCGGCCTCCACGGAAGTGTGGATGCGGTCGCTGACGTTCAGTCCTGCGTCCTTGCGCGCCTGCTGGATGGCACGGACCATGTCGCGGGCCAGTCCCTCGGCTGCAAGTTCAGGAGTGACCTCTGTGTTGAGGACAACGAAACCGCCGCCCGGCAGGACAGCTACTGCCGAGCTGCCGCCGTCGGCCGTGTCTGCCACGACAGTTTCAAGCGTGTATTCCTGGGGCTCGAGCTCCAAGCCACCGGCCACCACCACGCCGGCGTCATTGACAGACCAATCGCCGGACTTGGATCCCTTGATGGCCTGCTGCACGTTCTTGCCAAGGCGCGGACCCGCGGCCCGGGCGTTGACCACGAGCTTCTGCTCAATGCCGAACTCCTCAGGCGAGGCAGTTGCAGCGTCCAGGAGCCGGACGGAACGCAGGTTCAGTTCATCGGCGACGACGGCGGCAAAGCCTTCCAGCGCATCTGCACCAGGTGCCACCACGGTCAACTCCTGCAACGGCAAGCGGACGCGCAGGTTTGCTGCCTTCCGGAGGCTTGAGCCGGTGGAGCAGATTTGCTGGACGCGGTCCATTGCTTCAACCAATTGCGGGTTGGACGGGAACAGCGAAGCGTCAGGCCAGTCAGCCAGGTGAACAGAGCGGCCACCGGTCAGCCCACGCCAGATCTCCTCCGTCACCAGCGGCAGCAAGGACGCCGATACACGGCACACCGCTTCGAGCGCGGTGTAAAGCGCGTCAAAGGCGTCAACGCTTTCATCGAAGAAGCGCTGACGGCTACGGCGGACGTACCAGTTGGTGAGCATGTCCAGGTAGCTGCGGAGTTCATCGCAGGCACCGGAGATGTCGTAGCTGTCCAGACTGCTGGTGACATTGCGGACGAGGTCCCCGGTGTTGGCCAGGAGGTACTGGTCCAAGGTGTCGGCATAGCCGTCGTAGCGTAGCTTCGCCTCGTAGCCGGAACCGCCGTTGGCGGCATTCGTGTATAGCGTGAAGAAGCTGTAAACGTTCCATAGCGGCAGGATGACCTGGCGTACGCCGTCGCGGATTCCCTGTTCGGTGACCACAAGGTTGCCGCCACGCAGGATCGGGCTGGACATGAGGAACCAACGCATGGCGTCGGAACCGTCGCGGTCCAGAACCTCGGACACGTCAGGGTAGTTGCGCAGGCTCTTGGACATCTTCTGGCCGTCGGAGCCCAGCACGATGCCGTGGCTGATCACGTTGCGGAACGCCGGGCGGTCGAACAGTGCCGTGGACAGGATGTGCAGCATGTAGAACCAGCCGCGAGTCTGTCCGATGTACTCGACGATGAAGTCCGCCGGGTTGTGGGTGTCGAACCACTCCTCGTTCTGGAACGGGTAGTGCACCTGGCCGTACGGCATGGAACCGGAGTCGAACCAGACGTCCAGGACGTCTTCGACGCGGCGCATGGTGGACTTACCCGTGGGATCGTCCGGGTTGGGACGCGTCAGTTCATCGATGAACGGCCGGTGCAGGTCTACCTGACCCTCATTGTTCATCGGAAGACGGCCGAAGTCGGCTTCGAGATCGGCCAGGGAACCGTAGACGTCGGTGCGCGGGTATTCGGGGTCATCAGACTGCCATACGGGGATGGGCGAACCCCAATACCGGTTGCGGCTGATGGACCAGTCGCGGGCGTTATCCAGCCATTTGCCGAACTGGCCATCCTTAACGTTGCCCGGGATCCAGTTGATCTCCTGGTTCAGCTCGGACATACGGTCCTTGAACTTGGTGACTTCCACGTACCAGGACGACACGGCACGGTAGATCAGCGGGTTCCGGCAGCGCCAGCAGTGCGGGTAGCTGTGCTCGTAGCTGGCTTGGCGGACCAGGCGTCCGTCGGCGCGGAGCACCTGGGTGATGGGCTTGTTAGCGTCGAAGACCTGGAGACCGACGATCGAAGCAAGCTCACCGTGTGCGAACAGCGGTAGGAACCTGGCGCCTTCGTCGACGGACAGCACCACGGGGATGCCGGCGTCTTCACAGACCTTCTGGTCATCCTCACCGTAGGCCGGAGCCTGGTGAACGATGCCCGTACCGTCGGTGGTGGTGACGTAATCGGCCACCAGGAAACGCCACGCATTCTGCGTTCCGTACTTTTCAGCATCGGCAAAGTCGTTCCAGAGCGGTTCGTACTCAAGACCGGCCAACTCGGTGCCGGTGTGAGTGGAGACGACGGCGGCAGCCGCGGCAGCAGCGTCGTCGTACCCCAGATCCTTGGCGTACGCCCCCACAAGGTCAGCCGCCAGCAGGAAGCTACCCGTGACCGGAGCTTCAGCTGAAGCGGCCTTGACGCCGTTGGGTCCGGCCGGCAGGACTGCGTAAGAGATGTCCGGCCCGACGGCGAGCGCCAGGTTGGTAGGCAATGTCCAGGGCGTCGTGGTCCAGGCGAGCGCCTGGACACCGGCAAGTGCGTTGGAGAGCTCTGACTCCCCTGCCTTGACGGGGAACGTCACAGTGACAGTTTGGTCCTGGCGGTTCTTGTAGACGTCGTCGTCCATACGGAGTTCGTGGTTGGACAGCGGTGTCTCGTCCTTCCAGCAGTACGGGAGGACACGGTAACCGTTGTAGGTGAGGCCCTTCTCGTGCAGCTGCTTGAAGGCCCAGAGCACCGACTCCATGTACTCGACGTTGAGCGTCTTGTAGTCGTTCTCGAAGTCCACCCAGCGAGCCTGGCGGGTGACGTAGGCCTTCCACTCATTGGCGTACTTCATGACCGAGGCGCGGCAGGCGTCGTTGAATTTGTCGATGCCCATGGCTTCGATCTGGGTCTTATCCGTCATGCCCAGTTGCTTCATGGCTTCGAGCTCTGCCGGGAGGCCGTGGGTGTCCCAGCCGAAGCGGCGCTCCACGCGCTTGCCACGCTGGGTCTGGTAGCGGCCCACAAGATCCTTGGCGTAGCCGGTCAGGAGGTGGCCGTAGTGCGGGAGGCCGTTGGCGAAGGGAGGGCCATCGTAGAAGACAAACTCGTTGCTGCCGTCCTTGCCTGCATCACGTTGGTCGATGCTTGCTTGGAAGGTGCCGTCTTCGTCCCAGTATTTGAGGATGCGCTCTTCGATTTCCGGGAACTTCACGGAAGCGGACACGCCGTGCGTGCCGGACGAAGACGCTGAGGCCTTGGGGTAGTGGGTCATCTCATATCCTGTGATAGCTGGTTGACTGTCAGGATGCGAGGACGGCGTCTGTGCTGCCTGTCGGCTGCGCAGCTACCGCGGTACCACCTCACTTACCGGAACGCGATGTTCCGGCCTCTCATTACTGCTGTGACGGGCTTACCCGTCCGGTTCTACTGGGCGCTTGCCACCTTTGCGGGTGGTAAACGCTGTTCTTCCGGAAGCTCACCGGTGATGGCCGGGTCAAAGCTGGTCTTCCAAGTCTAGCGCCAGCGGAGGGCCCCGATCTACTTGTGGGTTCATCCTGTGGATGGAGTCCGGTTCGATGGGCGATGCATAGACTCAAGCCCATGACACACCCCGGGACTGCTGTGATGGAAACCCGCCCTGCGCCGCGCCGTGCTTCCTTGGCGTGGTCGGTGGTGGCGCTGCTTGTTGCGCTGCCTGTGGCGGGGGTATCGATGTTCCGCGGGTTCCCAGCGGAGTGGCCAGTGATCGTGGTGCAGCTGTTGTCCTTCACCCCGTGGATGGTGCTGCCGTCAGCGTTTGCCCTGGTGCTTGCCTTGGTAGGGCGGCGGCGTTGGGTCACCATCACGACTGCGGCCTTACTGGCGGCCCAGTTGTTCTGGCTGTTCCCGTTGGACGCCGGTAAGCCGGAGTCATTACGTGCCGCTGGTGCCACGGTCCCTTTGCGAGTGATGAGCCTCAACTCCGAATACGGGGAAGCGGACGCGGCCAGCATCGTGGAGCTGGTTCGGGACAACGGGATTCAGCTGCTGAGCATCCAGGAACATACGCAGGGCCTCGAGGATGCGCTTCGCTCGGCCGGAATGGAAGACGTACTGCCGAATCTCCTCAGTGAACCCAATGACGACGCGTCCGGTGGCGCTGTGTTTTCCGCATTTCCCCTGGAGCCCGTAGGCCTTCTGCCTGACACCCCGTTCCGGATGGACGTAACGCGGGTCCTTCTGACGGACTCTGCGTCCGGCGCCGAGGCCTCGTTGAACCTTACCAACGTGCACGCGCTGCCGCCGGTGGATGAGCGGATTGACCAATGGCGGAGCGACCTCGAGAAGGTGGCCCGGCAGGGTTCCCGACCGGGGAACCACCTGCTGATGGGTGACTTCAACGCCACCTATGACCACTCCGAATTCCGGGCTTTCCTGGACCCTGGACTCGACGGCACCTCGTCAGGCGGCGGGAAGCTTGTGGATGTGGGAACAGCTTCGGGTGGACGGTTCGCCCCCACGTGGCCCATGGAGGGACCACCGCTTCCGGGCATCGTGATCGACCATATTGTCAGCTCGCCCCACATCGGCAGCAGCGGATATGCCGTCCACCGGGTTCCCGGTTCGGATCACGCAGCCATCATGGCTAGACTGCTCATTCCTGCCGGCTGAGGTCTCAGCCCTCTTTTCGGATCAGTTTGTGGTTCGCCGCCTGGGCCACCGGGCGGATGACGATCTGGTCGAGGTTAATGTGGTGCGGCAGCGAAACTGAGTACGCCACCACGCCTGCCACGTCCTCGGCGGTCAGGGGCTTCTCCACACCGGCATAAACCTTGGCGGCTGCGTCTTTGTCGCCGAGGCGGTTCAGGGCGAATTCCTCGGTCTGCACCAATCCCGGGGCAACCTCGATGACCCGGATGTTGTTGCCCACCTCTTCCAGGCGCAGGGCATTGGTCATTGCGTGCTGGGCAAATTTGGCTGCGTTGTAGCCCGCGCCGCCTTCATAGGCGGACAGCCCTGCCGTGGACGTGAGGTTGAGGACGGTTCCCTCGCCGTTGTCCCGCAGCATGGGCAGGAAGGCCCGGGTGATTTTCATGGTGCCCAGGACGTTCACCTGGTACATCCAATCCCAGTCTTCAGTGTCAGCGTTCGCGATGGTGTCCGCGCCGCGTGCCCCACCGGCGATGTTGATGAGCGTGTCGGCACCCCCGGCTTTGGTGACGGCCGCGAGCAAGGCCGAGACGTCGTCGTCGTCCGTGATGTCAGCCGGGAACGGCACGGCGCCGGTTTCGGCTCCCAAGGCGTCCAGCCTGTCCGCCCGGCGGGCCACCGCGAAGACCTTCCATCCGGTGCTAGCCAGCGCCTTCACCGTGGCCTCACCGATGCCGGTACTCGCACCGGTTACGACGGCCGTCTTGTTGTAGTCTGCATTCTGTCCGGAAGGCGTGTTGTGCGCAGCCAAAGTCATGGCACTACCTTATCGAGGGTGCAGGCCCCACGACGGGCGGGCGGTAACGCCAGGCCATGAAACAATTGACCCATGGCTGAATCAACGCAGGGTACAGACACGCCCGCCACCGCCCCAATCAACGTTCCCGACAAGCCGGCCCTTGAAGGCCTCGAGGCTGCCCTGACGCAGCGCTGGCTGAAGGAAGGAACCTACAAGTTCAACCCGGACACCACCCGGGAGCAGGTCTACTCGATCGATACTCCCCCGCCCACGGCATCCGGCTCGCTCCACGTGGGCCACATGTTCTCCTTCACCCAGACTGACGTCCAGGCCCGCTACATGCGCATGACCGGAAAGAACGTCTTCTACCCCATGGGTTGGGACGACAACGGTTTGCCCACCGAGCGCCGCGTCCAGAACTACTACGGCGTGCGTTGCGATCCCGCCATCCCCTACAAGGCCGACTACACGCCCCCCGCACAGCCGGCCAAGAACCAACGCGATTTCGACGTCGTATCGCGCCAGAACTTCATCGAACTGTGTGAAGAACTCGCCGTTGAGGACGAGAAAGTCTTCGAGAACCTGTTCCAGACCCTTGGCTTGTCCGTGGACTGGGACCTCACCTACCGCACCATTGACGACACTTCGCGTGCGGTGTCCCAACGCGCCTTCCTCGCGAACCTTTCGGCCGGTGATGCGTACATGGCCGAGGCACCCACACTCTGGGATGTGACGTTCCGCACCGCTGTTGCGCAGGCTGAACTGGAGGACCGCGAAGTTGCCGGCGCCTACTACCGCTACCCCTTCTTCACGGAGGATGGCGAAAAGATCTTTATCGAAACCACCCGCCCGGAACTTCTTGCGGCCTGCGCCGCCCTGGTGGCAAATCCCGACGACGAGCGGTACCAGCCGCTCTTCGGCAAGACTGTGAAGTCGCCCCTGTTCGACGTCGAACTCGAAGTTAAGGCTCACCCGCTCGCCAAAGCTGACAAGGGCTCCGGCATCGCCATGGTGTGTACCTTCGGCGACCTGACCGACGTCACCTGGTGGCGCGAACTGCAGTTGCCCACCCGCGCCATCATGGGCCGCGACGGGCGCATCATTGCCGAGACCCCGGAATGGATCACCACCGACGCCGGCAAGGAAGCCTACGCTGCGATCGCCGGCAAGACCGCTTTCTCCGCCAAGGAAGCCGTGGTGGAACTGCTCAAGGCGGCGGAGCTGCTGGACGGCGAACCAAAGAAGATCACACACCCGGTGAACTTCTTCGAGAAGGGCGACAAGCCCCTCGAAGTTGTTACCTCCCGTCAGTGGTATATCCGCAACGGTGGCCGCGATGAGGAACGCCGGGAACGCCTGATCGGCCGTGGACAGGAAATTACCTTCCACCCCGCGTTCATGCGTTCGCGTTACGAGAACTGGATCGCAGGCCTGAACGGTGACTGGCTCGTATCCCGCCAGCGCTTCTTCGGCGTGCCCATCCCTGTCTGGTACCCGCTGGATGCCCAGGGCAACCCGGACTACGACAACCCCATCCTGCCTTCGGACGAGATGCTCCCCGTGGACCCGGCCGCAGACGCTGCTCCCGGCTTCGAGGAATCCCAGCGCGACCAGTCCAACGGCTTCACAGGTGACGCCGATGTGCTGGACACCTGGGCAACGTCATCGCTGACCCCCCAAATCGTGGGTGGGTGGAGCCGTGACGAGGAACTGTTCTCCAAGGTCTACCCCTTCGACCTCCGTCCGCAGGGACACGACATCATCCGCACCTGGCTGTTCTCCTCAGCGGTTCGGGCAGATGCCCTGCAGAAGAACGCCCCGTGGAAGCACGCCGCCATCTCCGGCTGGATCCTGGACCCGGACCGCAAGAAGATGTCCAAGTCCAAGGGCAACGTTGTTGTACCCACGGACGTGCTGAACGAGTACGGTTCGGACGCCGTCCGCTATTGGGCAGCCTCGGCCAAGCTCGGCGCCGACACCGCTTACGAGATCGCCCAGATGAAGATCGGCCGCCGCCTGGCCATCAAGTTGCTGAACGCTTCGAAGTTCGTGCTGAACCTCGGCGCCACCGAGAACTCAGTGGTGACATCCGATCTTTCGGTCCTGTCCAACCCGTTGGACCGTGCACTGTTGGCGCAGTTGTCCGACGTCGTTGCACAATCCACCAAGGCGTTCGAGAACTACGACTACGCCCGCGCACTCCAGATCACTGAGTCGTTCTTCTGGCAGTTCACGGACGACTACGTGGAGCTCATCAAGGACCGTGCCTACGGTGCCGCCGGCGAAACCGAGCAGGCATCCGTCCTCGCAGCCCTCGCCACCACACTGGACTCACTCCTGCGCCTGTTTGCACCGTTCCTGCCCTTCGCAACTGAAGAGGTCTGGGGCTGGTGGCGCACAGGATCGGTTCACCGTGCCCAGTGGCCGGCAGCCTTGGAAATCACCGATGGCGACACCACGATGCTCGGCACTGTGGGGATCGCACTCAGCGGTATCCGCAAGGCCAAGTCTGAGGCGAAGGTGAAGCAGCGTACCGAGGTGCTGTCCGCGTCCATTACCGCGTCTGAGGTACTGGTCGCCCAGCTGAAGGCCGGCCTTGGCGACCTGAAGGCAGCCGCTAACGCGCAGGAGATCACTCTCCAGTCCGGTGAAGGTGAGCTTACCGTCAGCGATGTTGTCCTGGCACCCGCCGAGGAACAGCCCGCGTCCTAGAAAAAATGGTCAGCCGCCCGTTTTAGGGCAAAGGGGAAGCCCCATCAGCGTTTTGCCGTTGGTGGGGCTTCGACTTTTCGGCTGTCTGGTGATGTCTTGACAGTCTGGCGGAATCCTTGGAATTTCAGGTCTTCCTACCTCATCACTGGTAGGTTGCTTCCAACTTTGCCAAAGGCTGCGTTGGTTGCAATCACTGAATCTTTGGTTTCCGTGTCCCTCTTCTTTCGAAGTGGGTAAGAACTATTGTTGTCCCGCTGAGGACGATGCACAAGGGGTTCGAAAGAACTACAAAGCTGTAGTTTTCCTGCGGGCAGATGGCTGTCTGTGGCAAAGTATTGACCATGCCGGAACTCCCCGAAGTGCACGGCCTGTGCATGTACTTGGACACCCAACTCCATGGAGCCGTGCTGACCGACGTCCGCATCAACTCCGTCTCTGCACTCAAGACGGCGGATCCTCCCTACACGGCTCTTGAGGGCCGGACCATTCTCGGCGTAAAACGCAGAGGGAAGTTCGTTTGCCTTGACGCTGACGGCCTGTTCTTCGTCTTCCATTTAGCGAAGGCCGGCTGGGTCAGGTACACCGAGCACCCGTCCTCGGCCGGGCTGCGCCTGGGCAAAAGCAACATCTCGGCACGCCTCCTACTCCACCGCCCTGCCGACGACGCGCACATTGGCGTGGACTTGACCGAAGCGGGAACCAAAAAGAGCCTCGCCATCTACGTGGTGAAAGATCCGCAAGACGTTCCGGGAGTAGCCACCCTTGGACCCGAACCGCTCAGCCCCGATTTTGATCTCGAAGCGCTGGCTGCAATCCTCGGCTCCAGTTCGCAACAAATCAAAGGCCTGCTGCGAAGCCAGAGCGTCATCGCCGGAATTGGCAATGCCTACAGCGACGAGATTCTCCACGCCGCCAGGATTTCGCCCTTTGCCACCGCCAAGTCCTTGGACCAGGAGACGGTGGCCCGGCTGTTTGAGGCAATGCAGGAGATCCTGGTAGGTGCCGTCAACGCAGCAGCCGGCAAACCGTCCAGCGAACTCAAGGACACCAAGCGCAGCAATTTCCGGGTGCATGCCAGGACTGGCCAGCCCTGCCCGGTGTGTGGGGATACCGTCCGTGAGGTGTCCTTCGCGGACACCTCACTTCAGTATTGCCCTACCTGCCAGACCAACAGGAAGATTCTCGCCGACCGCCGGACATCACGGTTCCTGAAGTAGAGGCTGAGCCGCTAGTTGAATTCAGGGCTTTCAGTTCGGCTGCGCTTCAGCTCGAAGAAGTGGGGGTAGCCAGCCAAAGTCACCGTGGCATCCCAGAGCTTTCCTGCTTCTTCGCCCCGGGGAATCCGTGTAAGGACAGGACCGAAGAACGCCGTGCCGTTGACGGCTACCACGGGAGTTCCGACGTCCTGGCCCACCAACGAAATACCGGCTTCGTGGCTTGCGCGCAGCTGGGCATCGTATTCATCTGAGGCTGCAAAGCGTGCCAGGTCAGCGGGAAGTCCGGTCTCGGCGAGGGCCTTCCGGATCACCGACGCGCGGTCCTTGTTACCTTCGTGGTGGATCTGCTCCCCCATGGCGTCATACAGGGGCTTGACAAAGCTGCTGCCGTGTAACTCCTGGGCGGCAATGATGACTCGAACGGGTCCCCAGCTGTCGTCCATCATGGCCCGGTAATCTCCGGGGAGGTCACGGCCCTCATTGAGCACTGAGAGGCTCATGACGTGCCATTCGGTCTCGATGCCCCGCACCTGCTCCACCTCACCGATCCAGCGCGATGTGATCCATGCGAAGGGGCATACGGGGTCGAACCAGAAATCAGCCTTGTTGACGTTCTCTTCGGTCGCAAGCTGTTCGGGCACAAGCTGTTCGGGCACAGGGAACTCCTCTGAAAGGTGTGACGGTGGCGTGACAAAGGTCCCGGTGGAACCGTGTCTTGTTTAGGCCAACAGGAGGCTAAGCCGACTTATTCCGGCGCTTGGCCACGACGTCGTGGGCGATCATGGTGGGCTGGGCTTTCTTGGCCACGACGTCCGCGGTGATCACCACAGTTGCGATGTCGTCCCTGCTGGGGAGATCGAACATAACGGGCAGCAGCACATCCTCCATGATGGCCCTGAGGCCACGTGCACCAGTGCCACGTTCAAGGGCTTGGTCCGCTATGGCGTCCAAGGCGTCGTCGTCGAACTGCAGCTCTACGCCGTCCAACTGGAACATCTTCTGGTACTGCTTCACCAAAGCGTTCTTTGGGGTAGAGAGGATCTGGATCAGCGCGGGCCGATCGAGGCTCGATACTGTGGTGATGACAGGGAGTCGGCCGATGAATTCCGGAATGAGGCCGAACTTGAGCAAATCCTCCGGCATGACTTCGCCGTAGGTGTCCACGTTGTCCCGAGCCTCGTTGAGCGGTGCACCGAATCCGATGCCCTTGCGTCCGGAGCGCGAACCGATGATGTCTTCCAGCCCGGCGAACGCACCGGCCACAATGAAGAGAACGTTGGTGGTATCAATCTGGATGAATTCCTGGTGCGGGTGTTTCCGACCACCTTGGGGCGGAACAGAGGCGACTGTACCCTCCAGAATTTTCAAGAGTGCTTGCTGTACACCTTCGCCCGAGACGTCGCGGGTGATCGACGGGTTCTCACTCTTACGGGAGATTTTGTCGATCTCATCAATGTAGATGATGCCTTGCTCGGCCTTCTTGACGTCATAGTCAGCGGCCTGGATGAGCTTGAGCAGGATGTTCTCGACGTCCTCGCCAACATAGCCAGCTTCCGTCAACGCGGTGGCGTCAGCTACGGCAAACGGCACATTGAGGCGACGAGCCAGCGTCTGGGCCAGGTAAGTCTTGCCGCAACCCGTAGGGCCGATTAGGAGGATATTGGACTTGGCGATCTCGACATCCTCGTGGTGCGGGCCCTCACCGAGGCTGCCAGCCTTAGGCGCGTGCCCGGCCTGAATGCGCTTGTAGTGGTTGTAAACCGCTACCGCCAGGGAACGTTTGGCGGGTTCCTGGCCGATGACGTATTCCTGCAGGAAGTCGAAAATCTCACGAGGCTTTGGCAACTCAAAACTACCGAGATCGGAGACTTCAGCGAGTTCTTCTTCGATGATCTCGTTGCAAAGCTCGATGCACTCATCGCAGATGTACACACCGGGCCCGGCAATCAGCTTCCGTACCTGCTTCTGGCTCTTTCCGCAGAAAGAACACTTCAGCAGATCCGTGCTCTCGCCAATCCGAGCCATGTGGGAATCCCTTCGTTGCATGCGGGTGATGCGGCTCCGCGCCGTACTTAAGTGTGCGGCCACGCCGCGGTTGGCACCACCGTGACAACATCCACTCTAGGTCACAATGGGCTGCTTGGGTGGAAACAGAACGCCGGTGCGGTTCATATTTCGTGAACCGCACCGGCGTCGAAATCCGTGCTTTACCGGGCGATTGCCTGGGGCTTGATCTTACGGGAGTCCAGAACCTGGTCGATGAGACCGTAGCTCAGGGCGTCCGCGGCAGTGAGGATCTTGTCTCGCTCGATGTCGTTGTTGACCTGCTCGGAAGTGCGGCCCGAGTGGTGAGCCAGTGTGTCCTCGAGCCAGGTGCGCATACGCATGACTTCAGCCGCCTGGATCTCGAGGTCCGAGGCCTGTCCGCCTTGACCACCGGAAAGAGCCGGCTGGTGAATCAGCACGCGGGCGTTCGGCAGGGCCAGGCGCTTCCCGGGCGTACCAGCAGCAAGCAGGACCGCGGCAGCGCTGGCTGCCTGCCCCAGGCACACCGTCTGGATTTCCGGACGGATGTACTGCATGGTGTCGTAGATGGCCGTCATGGCAGTGAACGAGCCACCAGGCGAGTTGATGTACAGAGTGATGTCACGGTCCGGATCAGTCGACTCGAGGACCAGCAGCTGGGCCATGATGTCGTCAGCGGATGCATCATCAACCTGGACACCCAGGAAGATGATGCGGTCCTCGAACAGCTTGGTGTACGGGTCCTGGCGCTTGAAGCCGTACGGCGTACGCTCCTCGAACTGGGGCAGGACGTAACGGCTGGACGGGAGATTACCGGCAGACCATCCGAAGTTGTAGTTCATGTTCTTTACTCCTGGGGTTTCAGTGGTTCTTTGTGCCGGTTAGTTTTCGGAGTTCGACTGGTTGGCCGTTCCGCCGCCACCGGCCACAGAACCGGCGTGCGCCGAGATCTTGTCGAAGAAGCCGTATTCCAGGGCTTCAGTAGCCGTAAACCACTTGTCGCGGTCGTTGTCCTTGAGGATCGTCTCCACGGACTGCCCGGTCTGCTCTGCCGTGAGTTCGGCCATGACCTTCTTCATGTGCAGAATCAGTTCGGCCTGAATCTTGATGTCCGACGCCGTGCCGCCGATGCCGCCCGACGGCTGGTGCATCAGAATACGGGCGTTGGGCGTGGCATAACGCTTGCCCTTGGTGCCGGAGGAAAGGAGGAACTGGCCCATTGACGCTGCCAGGCCGGTTGCCACGGTAACGACGTCGTTCGGGATGAACTGCATGGTGTCGTAGATGGCCATGCCGGCCGTCACGGAACCACCCGGTGAGTTGATGTACAGGTAGATGTCCTTCTCCGGGTCTTCGGCCGAGAGGAGGAGGAGCTGCGAGCAGATGGCGTTGGCGTTCTCGTCACGGACCTCAGAGCCGAGCCAGATGATGCGCTCTTTCAGCAGGCGGTTGTAGATGTAGTTGTCCTGGGCTGCGGGATCGACAGTTGCCATCCGGGGAGCCTCTGATTGCTGTGACATAAGTACTTACCTCTCGCTGGTGCCAGTGACCTCACTGAACTTCACTACTTGGACACTAACCGTTTTCGCGGGTGATTTGTTCGCCGAAATCGCACTGTTCGCTGACGGCGCACGTCTGCGTTCAGCACCAATGTTCAGCGTTAAAGCAAACCGGCCCCGGATCAATTGATCCGGGGCCGGTTGAAGTCGTTGACTAGAACTTCACTGCTGCGGGGTCGTCGCTTGCGACAACGTCGGCTTCTTCGCTTGCTTCAACAGCTGCAGCTTCTTCGGCTGCTGCTTCGCCGGCGGGGCGGACGAAGTCGGTGAGGTCAACCTTGTTGCCCTCGGAGTCGACTACCTCAGCCTGACCCAGCACAACGGCCAGGGCCTTGCGGCGGCGAACCTCGGAAACCATCATGGGAACCTGGCCGCTCTGATCAATGATCTGGGCGAACTGGTTGGGATCCATGCCGTACTGGCTTGCGGTGGTAACGATGTAGTCGATCAGCTCGTTCTGGCTGACGTCTACTTCTTCCTTGTCCGCAATGGCGTCGAGGATGATCTCGTTCTGGAAGGCACGCTCGGTATTGGCCTTGACCTCGGCGCGGTGCTCCTCGGTGTCGTGCTCACCTTCGCCGTGCGCGTTCTCCGGGTTGAAGTGAGCTTCGATCTGCTCCTCGACGACGGAATCCGGAACAGGAACCTCAACGAGCTCAACGAGCTTGTCCAGGACCTTGTCGCGCGCTTCAACGCCCTGCTCGACGACCTTGGAGTCCGCAGCCTGCTTGGCGAGGTCTTCACGGAGTTCGGCAAGGGTGTCAAACTCGGAGGCGAGCTGGGCAAAGTCGTCATTTGCCTCGGGGAGTTCGCGTTCCTTGACAGCCTTGACAACAACCTTCACCTGCGCGGACTCGCCGGCGTGGTCGCCGCCAACCAGCGTGGTCTCAAAGATTGCTTCTTCGTCGGCGGAGAGGCCGGTCACGGCTTCGTCGAGGCCTTCGAGCATGGTGCCCGCACCAACCTGGTAGGAAAGCCCGGAAGCGGAATCGATGTCTTCGCCGTCAATCGTGGCGGTGATGTCGATGGTCAGGAAGTCGTCGTTCTCGGCAGGACGCTCAACGGACTTCAGTGTGCCGAAACGGCCACGCAGTTCGTCCAGCGCCTTGTCAACGTCAGCTTCGGAAGACTCAGCAGCAGCAACCTCAACCTTGATGCCGGCGTAGTCCGGCAGCTCGATCTCGGGGCGGACGTCGATTTCCACCTGGAATTTGAGTTCGCCATCAGTTGCGGACGGGTCCGGAACCTCGGTAATTTCAACTTCGGGACGGCTCAGGGGGCGAACGCCCGTTTCCTGAACTGCAGCCTGGTACCAGCCGTTGAGGCCATCGTTGATGGCAGTCTCCAGAACGTAGCCACGGCCAACGCGCTGGTCGATCAGCTTGGAGGGAACTTTGCCCTTGCGGAATCCGGGAACCTGGATCTGCGAAGCAACGGTCTTGTACGCGGCATCGATGCTCGGCTTCAGTTCCTCAAAGGGAACCTCAACGTTGAGCTTGACCCGCGTTGCGGTGAGGTTCTCGACAGCGCTCTTCACAGTCTAAGTACTCCTGATTTTGTGGGTATGGGGTTCTGCCGTGCCCCTGAAGCGGACACAAACACAGAGTCGGGGTGACAGGATTTGAACCTGCGACTTCCTGCTCCCAAAGCAGGCGCTCTAGCCAAGCTGAGCTACACCCCGAATGCACAGGACAGTCTACGGGCAAGCGAGCCCGGAATGCACATTTGACACTGCCGCCGGAATTAGGTTTAGTAGTACCCGGCTTCAACAGCCACCAGGAAGATGTCCTGAACAAGGACATCCGCTTGGGGACGTAGCTTAATGGTAAAGCCTCAGTCTTCCAAACTGATTACGCGGGTTCGATTCCCGTCGTCCCCTCCATGCAGAGGGCCCCGATCCACGGATCGGGGCCCTCTTTTCTTATACAAAGATGAGTTCTACACCTGGCAGCCGGGACACCAATACAACTTGCGCGCACCTAGTTCCGTCATCCCCACCGGCGTCCCGCACGCCCGGCAGGGCATGCCGTCGCGCTTATAGACGAAGTGGGCATCGGCGTCGGGCGCTACAGCACCGCCGCCAGTCCACAGCGTGGAAGGCGTTGTAACAATCCGTCCGTCACGGACGCCGTCGGACATGGTGTCCACGGTGTCGTCCCATAGACGACCAGCGGTTTCAGCATCAATGGTGCTTCCCGGCGTCCAGGGGTCGACTGCTTGCCGGAACAACACCTCGGCCCTGTAGATGTTGCCGACCCCGGCCAAGACGGACTGGTCCATCAAGAGCAGGGCCACCGCGGTCTTGCGGCGGCGCAGGCGGCGGATGAACTCCTCGCGGTCTCCTGGCCGGTTGTGCAGCGGGTCCGGGCCCAGGCGCGCCACCACGGCCGCCGCCTCAGCTGCCGTTATCGTGGCACAGGTGGTGGCACCACGGAGGTCGGCCCAGCCGTGCCCGGACACCAGCCGGACACGCACTGCGCCCACGGGAGGAGGTGGGCCGGCGTAGTCGCCGTCGTCGGAAGCGGGGCCAGCCTCCCGTTCGCCGATACGCCGTGGAGCCCCGATGCTGGAGGCACCTGTAAAGGAACTATCGCCGCCAAAGCTCCACGCACCGTAAAGGCCCAGGTGGACGTGGAGGAAGAGCTCGTGGTCAAACCTGAGGAAGAGCTGCTTGCCGTGGGCGGTGGCTTCAACCAAGATGTGCCCGGTGAGTAGCTCCGCGCCGGCGGCGAACCTCCCTTGCGGGCTGGAAACATCCAAACGCCGGCCGCCAAAAACATCCTGGAACTGGCGGGCCAGCCTATGGACCGAATGCCCCTCAGGCACTACTCGACGATCTCGCCGGTGGTTTCGTACACCGCAATTTTTCCGATCCGGCGAACGTGGCGTTCGTCGTTGCTGAAGGGTTCCTGCAGGAACGCTTCGATGAGCTCTGTGGCCTCTTCAACGGTGTGCTGGCGTCCGCCGACAGCCACAACGTTGGCGTCATTGTGTTCGCGGGCCAACTTCGCGGTGGACAGGTTCCATGCGAGGGCAGCGCGGACGCCTTTGACCTTGTTGGCAGCAATCTGCTCCCCATTGCCCGAGCCGCCCAGCACAATGCCGAGAGCGTGCACACCGGCTTTCTGGTCTGCCACCACAGCAAGGCCGGCATTGATGCAGAAAGAGGGGTAGTCATCCAGGGCGTCGTACTCTTTGGGCCCGTGATCCACCACTTCGTAGCCTTTGGCCGTGAGGTGGCTGACCAGGTGGGCACTGAGTTCCATGCCGGCGTGGTCCGTAGCGATGTGGACGCGGGGTGTAGTCACAGGAAGTCCATTCTTTCTGGCGCGCGGGTACGGCATATTGCCGGGCGCGGCGTTGAGGGATGCGCTACCTAGGGTACCGCTACCCGGGTTGTTGGGCCTGCCCGTCGCCATGGGCCCGATGCGCTGCCCTGTTGAGGACACCGGCGAGTTTGTCTGCAGAGGCCTGGGTCCCTGCACTCAGTGCCACCCGGCCTCCGTTAAGTTTCCTTACGACGACGGCAGGGCCACTGCTGACGAGCATCGCGGTGGCGTCGTCGTGGTGCCGCCAGCCCCACCCGCCATAATCTGCCGCCTTTACGTCCGCAGGGGCTGCCGCAGCGATGTCGACGGCGGGGACGGTCAGGACGCGGACGATCCCGCCGGCGAATACCTGCAACCCTCCCCTGTCCGCCCGCACCCGTGCGAACAGGAAACCTGCGCCGATGAGGGCCGCCGCTGCTACCAAGGCACCGAGCCATGGAACTGCCACCGCTATCAGCGCAGCGGGGAACAGTGCCGAGACTATGATCATGACGAAAACGGAACTCCGGGCATGCACCCACAGCCGGAGCGTGTCGCGGGCGAGATCGGGATCTTCGAGAAGTCGCAACTCTTCTTCGAGCGCAACGTCATCTTCCCTGGTCCAACGAGGGTCCGGCTTAAAGGCGAACATCATGACGACGCCCAGCGCCACAGCGGCTCCGCTGCCCATGGCCAGCACGATCGGATCAACGTGGGATTCGCGCGCGTCCGCCAGCCCGGACTGGCCGACCAAACCTGCAGCCAACACGGTGGTGATGAAAAGGCTGACCATGAGGCCCACACCCATCATGACGCGGCGCATGACCACCGGCCGGGAAATCGATACCGCTTGAAGGAAGACTGCCCAACCGCAGAAGGTGATGAGGGCAGCGCCGCCTGCCACGTAGGCGCCGAAAGGAGCGAAGGAAGAGCCGCCGTCGGCGCTCCACATAACCGCGACCGGGTTTGGGAGGTCGTTGCGCAGCATCTGGGCGCACACGACAAACCCGACGGCGAGCAGCAACGGAAAGGCGACCGCAAACCTCAGTGCGCGGAAATCGAGGGTGTCCCGGAACGATGCCATAATCCAACGCTACTCCGTGGCGCGACACTGTGGTGCCCGCTCCTTGCCTTCCCGGCGTGGAGTGAAAGAATGACTTCACACCAGCGGCCGGCCATGACGGGCCGGCCATCCCAAATCTCCGGAGGCACCACTTGCCAGGCCTGAATCTTACGCGCGATGAAGCCGCCACGCGCGCCGAACTACTCAACGTCGAGTCGTACAACGTCACCCTGGACCTGACCCAGGGAGCAGAGACCTTCGGCTCCACCACTGTTGTGAAGTTTTCCGCGGAGCCGGGATCGTCCACGTTCATCGATGCCATCACCGCAGCGGTCCACAGCGTGACTCTTAACGGCACCGAGCTGAACCCTGCGGAGGTGTCTGACGGCGTCCGCATCCAGCTCCCGGATCTGTCAGCGGACAACGAACTCGTGGTGGTGGCAGACGCTCCCTACATGAACACCGGTGAGGGACTCCACCGATTCGTTGACCCTGTTGATGGTGAGGTTTACCTCTATACGCAGTTCGAAGTTCCTGACTCCAGGCGCATGTTCGCCGTCTTTGAACAGCCCGACCTGAAAGCCAGCTTCACGTTTACCGTCACCGCTCCTTCGCATTGGGACGTGATCTCCAACTCCCCCACGCCGGTTCCCGTTGAAGCCCCTGGCACCGAGGACGGCACCGCACGTTCGGTGTGGAAATTTGCCCCCACGCCCCGTCTGTCTTCCTACGTCACGGCCTTGATCGCCGGACCGTACCAGTCGGTCCGTTCCGAGGTCACCAGCTCAGATGGCCGCGTCATCCCGCTGGGAGTATTTGCCCGCAAGTCACTCATGCAGTACCTCGACGCGGACAACATCTTTGAACTGACCCGCCAGGGCTTCGAGTTCTTCGAGGCACAATTCGGATTCCCGTACCCGTTCGAGAAGTACGACCAGCTCTTCGTCCCGGAGTTCAATGCCGGAGCCATGGAGAATGCCGGTGCCGTGACCATCCTGGAAGGCTACGTTTTCCGTGGAAAGGTCACGGGTGCGCAGATTGAGCGGCGCGCCATCACGGTCCTGCACGAGCTTGCGCACATGTGGTTCGGGGACCTGGTAACCATGCGTTGGTGGAACGATCTCTGGCTCAACGAATCCTTTGCCGAATACATGTCTCACCTGGCCGCCGTAGAGAACACCGAATTCGACCGGGCCTGGACCACGTTCGCCTCCGTGGAAAAGTCCTGGGCCTACAAACAGGACCAGTTGCCCACCACACATCCGATCTTCGCCGAGATCAACAACCTCGAAGACGTCGAGGTGAACTTCGACGGCATCACCTACGCTAAAGGCGCCTCTGTCCTGCGACAGCTGGTGGCCTGGGTGGGACCTGAACAGTTCATGGCAGGCGTCCGCACGTACTTCGCCAAGCACGCTTGGAAAAACACCGAGCTCGCGGACCTCATGGTGGAGCTCGAAGCTGCCTCCGGTCGCGACCTGGACGCGTGGGGCAAGCTCTGGCTCGAAACTGCAGGGGTGAACACCCTCGCCCCGGAGTTGACCGTTGCCGCGGACGGCAACATTACCAATTTCGCGATCCTGCAGACCGCGATCGACGAGCAGCCCACGCTCCGCCCGCACCGCCTGGCCGTTGGCTTCTACTCGCTCTCGGGCGAAGGCAAGCTGGAGCGGACCCACCGCGAGGAACTCGACGTCGATGGCCCCCGTACCGAGGTACCTGCCTTGGTTGGCAAAGCCCGGCCGGACCTGATCCTGTTGAACGACGACGACCTCGCGTATGCCAAGGTCCGCCTCGATGAGCACTCCCTTGCCACCGCCAAGGCGCACCTGAAGGACTTCGCCACCAGTCTGCCCCGCACTTTGGTGTGGGGTTCGGCCTGGGACGCGGCCCGCGACGGCGAAACCCCGGCCCGCGGCTACGTGGAGCTGATCCTGGCGAACATCGCCTCGGAAACAGACTCCTCCGTGATCCTGGTGCAGCTGCGTCAGCTCGCCACCACCTTGACCTATTTCGTGGCCGCCGATCACAAGCTCGACTCGACGATCGCGGCTGCGGACAAGTTGTGGGAGCTCGCATCGGCAGCTGTCGCAGGTTCGGATGCCCAGCTGCAGTTCGCCAAGTCGTACGCCCAGCTGGCCCGCAGTGGCGGACAGTTCGACCGTCTTCAGGCCCTTTTGGACGGTACGGAGACCCTCGAAGGACTCAGCATCGACCAAGACATGCGTTGGGAACTGCTGACGGCCCTTGTTGCCGGCGGTCGGCAGGGCCAAGCCCGGATCGACGAGGAGCTTTCCCGGGACAACACTTCCAACGGCCAAAATGCAGCAGCCCAGGCGACAGCAGCCATCCCCACCCCGGAGGCCAAGGCAGCAGCTTGGGACTCGATCGTGGTCAAAGGAGAACTCTCCAACGCCTTGCAAGCCTCAGCCGTGGCCGGCTTCATGCGTGTCGTGGACACCGGCTTGTTGGAACCTTTCGCAGAGAAGTACTTCGAGGCCGTACCTGGAATCGTTGAGGAACGAACGCACGCCCTGGCCCAGCAGATTGTTGTGGGTCTCTACCCGGCACAGCTCACCACGCAGGCCACAGTGGATCGCACGGACCAGTTCCTGGCCGGTCTTCCGGAGGAGAGCGCAGCACTGCGCCGCATGATGCTGGAAAACCGGGACAGCGTAGCCCGGGCACTGCGCGCAAGGGCAGCAGACGTCTAAGCCCGCAGGATCGTGAGGCCCGTGCGGACGGTTGTGGCCCCAAAGCTAAACTGTCCGCATGGGCCTCCACGAACACCATTACGCACTGACCGTCCGCTGGACCGGAAACCTCGGCGAAGGCACGGCCAGTTACCGGGGATATTCAAGGGACCACGACGTCGAAATCAGTGGCTTGCCCACCTTGAAGGGCTCAGCAGATCCGACGTTCCACGGCGACCGGACACGCTACAACCCGGAACAGTTGTTACTTGCGGCCCTCTCGCAATGCCACATGTTGTCCTTCCTGCACGTGGCCGTCAAGCATGGGGTGGTAGTTACCGGCTACGAGGACAACGCCGAAGGCCTCATGAAGCTCAACCGGGACGGCAGCGGGCAGTTCGAAAGCGTCACCCTGAAGCCTCACGTCATCATTGCCGATCCCGCCCACGAAAGCTTGGTCCCGCAGCTTCACCATGAAGCCAACCAGGTCTGCTTCATCGCCCGCAGCGTCAACTTCCCGGTACTCCACGAACCGATCACGACGGCGGCAGCAGCCTAACGCTGTTCGAGCTGCCAGAGTGCCACGAGCCTTTGTTCCGTTTCACGGCTCAGGCCGGCTTTGCGGTTCCTGTCCAAGCCTCGCGCCCGTTCATCCTCGAGTGCGGCCGCCAGGGTTTCCTGCCACGGCCGCAGCACCATTCCGCGCTCGCGAGCAGCGCGGTTTGTCCGCGCTTGAAAACCGTCGTAGCCTGCCGGGAGCCACAGGGGCAGGGAATCCTGGCCGGACCAGTACTCGACACCGCGCTGCACGAGCCAATCTGCGTCAGGCCTGATGACGTCCTGGTCTGCCCTGTCAGTTGCTGAATTTCCGTCCCCATTTGCGGTTCCAACCGCCCGCTGGGACTCGACGATGTAGTCCTCGAACCGCACTACCTCTCCCAAAGCGTTGTAAATTCCCGTCAGCCCTTCCTCCGCGGACTGCAGGATCCACGCCGCGAGATCCCGGACATCAATGATCTGGGTGGCGTCGTCCGGGATGTCCGGGACCAGTACCGTGTCAGTGTTCGCAGCGAATCGGGCAGGCCAATAACCGTATCTGTCGGTGCCGTCTCCGGGTCCGCCAATGAGTCCCGCCCGGACGATATGCGCCTTTTCCCCCACAGCGGCAAGCGTCATTTGCTCGATCGCCGACTTGGACTCCCCATACGTTTCCGGGGTCCCTGCCTGGCCTTCAGGCAAGGGCTCCAAGAGGGCCGCATTCTCATCCGCGTCGGGCATTGAGTGGTCCGCGTACACGGAGCAACTTGAAACAAAGGTCCAATGAGCGGCGGAAGGGCCCAGCACGTCCAGTGCCACACGTGCCTGTACCGGATCCCGGGAAACATCCACCACTTCGTCCCAGCTTCCGTCGATCTCCGCGAAGGCCGTTGCACCCGCCCCGCGGTCGCTCCTTACCCAAGTGACGCCGTCGGGCGGGGTTGTTGAACTGCCGCGTGCCAAACAGGTGACCTCATGTCCGGCTTCTACAGCCTGCCGGGCGATTTCTGCTGACAGGAAGGCTGTACCGCCCAAGACCAGGATGCGCATACCGTCACGCTACGGCGCTAGGGTTGTAGGTGGACAGAGTGTTCCGCGCCCGGCGAACACGGGCCGACGACAAGGAGCTATTCCACTTTGACCTCCATCCCCCTGGCGGAAACCATCAACATCGAACCCGAGAAAATCGACCTCATGTCGATTCTGATCACGGTGGGCGTAGGCCTGGCTGTGTGGATCGTGGCCCGGTTCATCATCCTGCGCATCACGCGACGAGTCTCGGCGGGCAGTACTTTCTTCAAGAAGCCGCACTTCAAATGGGTGCAACCCGCTATCCGTGCTTTGGACCATGAACGACGCTCCCAGCGCGCCGAGACCATCGGCTCGCTGCTGACAAGCCTGGTAAGCGTTGTGGTGGTGGTGATCGTGATCATCTACGTCCTCAAATACATGAACGTGGACGTCGCGCCGCTCCTAACCAGCGTGGGCATCCTCGGTGTTGCCATCGGTTTCGGCGCCCAGCAGTTGATCCGCGACTTCCTCGCAGGAATCTTCATCACCATTGAGGACCAATACGGAATCGGTGACGTCATTGTTACCAGCGAAGTGATTGGTACCGTTGAATCGGTGGGCCTGCGTATTACACGGGTCCGCGCAGAGGACGGCGCCATCTGGTACCTTCGCAACGGCGAAATCCTCCGTGTGGGCAACCGTTCACAGGGCGACTACGTGCCGCTGGAAACGCCGGACAACAGCGACGAACCCGGCGCTGCCGCTGCGCCCGTCACAGCAGGCGCACCGCGCGTCACCAAAGCCGAGGAGAAGTCCAATGAGTAACACTGCAGGTGGGCAACCGCCAGCGCCGCAGGCAGGGCCCCGACGTCAGCTGATGCAGAACGATCCGTTCAGCCAGCCAGCCTACACGGACAGCTTCTACGCCGCAGTCGGTGGCCATGAGACGTTCGTCAAGCTTATCGACGTCTTTTACGACGGCGTAGCCACTGACCCGTTGCTTCGACCCATGTACCCCGAAGAGGACCTCGAACCGGCAAAGCGCCGCTTCCTCATGTTCCTGGAGCAATACTGGGGCGGTCCCACCACCTACGGCGAAGAACGGGGCCACCCACGGTTGCGCATGCGCCATATGCCGTTCCGGGTGACCCCCGAAGCCAAGGACCGCTGGTTGTTCCATATGCGCGCCGCCGTGGACTCCTTGGAGCTCTCGCCGTTGCATGAGGGCACGCTGTGGGACTACATGGAGCGCGCAGCGCTGACCATGGTCAATAGCCCTTCGGCCGGTCCCGAGGCCTAGGTCCTAGAAACCGAGCCCCAGGCCTGCTCCGGTCCGGACCAACACATGGCCGCGGGGGCCGCTCAGGCGGAACCAGCGGCCATTTCGGAAGACCTGCTGCTCAGACTCGCCCAGGAAACCCAACGCGAAAGCCGCGAAAGCCGCACCTGCCGGCAGCCCGCCCAGACCTGGCAACTCACGGCCCCACACCGCTGCCCTGGCTGTGTTGACTACCGCGGCGCCCGCCAAAGCGGGAATGACGCCCGCCACCTCCGCAATGCCGGCCTCAGCAGCCGTCTTGAGGTCGGCGTCGGGAACTGTTCCTTGGGCTTCCCAGCCGGTCCGGGGCGCGCCAACGCCCGCCCAGGATTCGGAAACGGTCGACGGCGGGATGGGCAGTTCCACATCTTCGGCGCCTGATCGGGCCAAGCGGTCCATGACGGACGCGAGCGTCACGGTCACGTCGACTTGGGCAGGCTCGGCCAGGGCCATGGTTCGCAGGCCAAGAATTGTAGGGGTTGATTCGCCCAGGATACGTGGCCTCAGGACACACACATAGGCCGCCAGGACATTGCCCGTGGCCTGAAGGCGGATGGCGCCGTCGTCGATGCTCTTTGCTCGCGTAACGAAGGTACGCAGGTCAGCGAGGTCACGGGGATCGGCGAAGCGGAAGGACTGGGTCAAGACGTCTGTCACATCATCGACTCTACCGGCATGTCCACGGTTGAGAGGGGTTGGGGTGCCGTCTAAAGTCGAACCATGACTGACACGAACGCTGGCCTCGAGGTGGAAGCACCCGTAGAAGACCCCATGGAAGTGCTGATTGGCCTGCTGGATCTTGGTGACTTTGACGGAGCCCGCACCAACGAGGACATTTTCCTGGGGCCGTCCCAAAAGCAACCCAGGCACCGCGTTTTTGGTGGCCAAGTGTTGGCGCAGTCCATGATGGCCGGCATGAGGACCGTTGAACCGGACCGAGTAGCGCATTCCATGCACGGATACTTTCTCCGTCCGGGTGATGCCAACAAACCCATCACCTTCGGTGTGGAGAGGCTGCGGGATGGCCGGTCCTTCTCGGCCCGCCGAGTGCACGCCTACCAGGACGGTGTGCCGATTCTCTCAATGATCGCCTCCTTCCAGGTGGAAGACAGCGGCCTGGACCATCAGGCACAGATGCCCGAAGGCATCCCTGATCCGGAAACGCTGCCCAGCACCGCCGAGCTGTTGTCCCACTACGATCACCCCATGGCACGGCACATGTCTTCGGAGCGGCCCTTCGACGTCCGCCACATCGACCCCGCTCTCTATGTTTCCCCACCCACCGATCACGTAGCTACCAACGCTGTCTGGATGAAGACCATGGGGCCCCTTCCTGACAACCCCAACCTCCACCGGGCCGCCCTGGCATACGCGAGCGACTACACGCTGCTGGAACCAATCCTCCGTAAGCACGGCCTGGCTTGGATGACTCCCGGCATGAGTGTTGCCAGCCTCGATCACGCAATGTGGTGGCACCGCCCTGTGCGGGTGGACGAGTGGATGCTCTACGTGCAGGAATCCCCCAGCGCCCAGGGTGCCAGGGGACTCGCCACCGGACGCATCTTCAACCGCGAAGGCCAGCATGTTGCCACGGTGGCCCAGGAGGGCATGGTTCGGATTCCGTAGTCTTGCCTTAAAGCCAAGAGGCCGATCCCTGCTGGGATCGGCCTCTCGTATTTGCGGTTACCTACTAGTCGCGGGTCAGGCGGCGGTGCGTTACACGGTGCGGCTTGGCGGCATCGGGGCCGAGCCGCTCCACCTTGTTCTCCTCGTAAGAGTCGAAGTTGCCCTCGAACCAGTACCACTTGGAGGGGTTCTCGTCGTCACCTTCGTAGGCGAGGATGTGAGTCGCTACCCGGTCCAGGAACCAGCGGTCGTGCGATACGACTACTGCACAACCCGGGAATTCGAGAAGGGCATTCTCAAGGCTGCTCAGGGTTTCGACGTCGAGGTCGTTGGTAGGTTCGTCAAGGAGCAGGAGGTTGCCACCCTGCTTGAGCGTCAGGGCCAGGTTCAGGCGGTTGCGCTCACCACCGGAGAGGACACCCGCCTTCTTCTGCTGGTCCGGTCCCTTGAAACCAAACGCCGAAACGTAGGCCCGCGAAGGCATTTCAACCTGGCCGACCTGGATGAAGTCGTGGCCTTCGGAGACAACTTCCCAGAGGGACTTGTTGGGATCGATACCGCCACGGGACTGGTCCACGTAGGAGATCTTCACGGACTCGCCGATCTTGAGCTCACCATCGTCCAAAGGCTCCATACCGACGATCGTCTTGAACAGCGTGGACTTACCCACACCGTTGGGACCAATGACGCCGACGATGCCGTTGCGGGGCAGGGAGAAGGAAAGGTCCTCGATCAGCACTCGATCGTCGAAGCCCTTCTTCAGGTTCTTGGCCTCGATGACCAAAGAACCCAGGCGCGGTCCCGGCGGAATCTGGATTTCTTCGAAGTCCAGCTTGCGGGTGCGCTCGGCCTCGGCAGCCATTTCCTCGTAGCGGGCCAGACGTGCCTTGGACTTGGTCTGGCGGCCCTTGGCGTTGGAGCGCACCCACTCAAGTTCTTCGGTGAGGCGCTTGGAAAGCTTTGCGTCCTTCTTGCCTTGGACCTCAAGGCGGGCTTTCTTCTTCTCCAAGTAGGTGGAGTAGTTGCCTTCGTACGGGTAGAGGTGGCCGCGGTCGACCTCTGCGATCCACTCAGCCACGTGGTCCAGGAAGTAACGGTCGTGAGTCACGGCAAGCACGGCGCCGGGGTACTGAGCCAGGTGCTGCTCGAGCCAAAGTACGCTCTCGGCGTCCAAGTGGTTGGTGGGCTCATCAAGGAGCAGGAGATCGGGCTTCTGCAGGAGGAGCTTGCACAGCGCTACGCGGCGGCGCTCACCACCGGAGAGGACTGTGACATCAGAATCAGCCGGCGGGCAGCGCAGTGCGTCCATGGCCTGCTCAAGCTGGGAGTCGATGTCCCAGGCATCCGCCGCGTCAATGGCTTCCTGAAGCTTGCCCATTTCGTCCAGGAGCGTCTCGTAGTCCGCATCCGGGTTGGCCATTTCTTCGGAGATCTCATTGAAGCGCTGGATCTTGCCGTAGATCTCGCCAACGCCCTCCTGGACGTTGCCCAGGACTGTCTTTTCCTCGTTCAGCGGCGGTTCCTGCAAGAGGATGCCCACGGTGTAGCCGGGGCTCAGGCGGGCCTCGCCGTTTGACGGGGTGTCCAGTCCGGCCATGATCTTCAGGATGGTGGACTTACCAGCACCGTTCGGACCCACGACGCCGATCTTCGCGCCAGGGAAGAACGACATGCTGACGTCGTCCAGAATAAGTTTGTCGCCAACGGCCTTGCGAGCCTTGGTCATCGTGTAAATGAATTCCGCCATGCCTTAAATCTAATGGGTAGGCGTACATAACTCACATTCGAGCCCCGCGGTGGAGCTAGCGGGCGTCTCCCACGAAGCATTTTCCGGTGGCCAGCACAGGCAGCACCGTAACCACTACTCCGCCGTCGCGGATCTGACCCATGACGCAACTCTCCCCCGTCAGCGCTGCGGCTTCCATCGCATCCACGTCAAGGCCCGTCGGCGTACTGCTCACGGACACCTCTACGTTGGCGTTGGGGATGCCTGCAGAAACCAGGGCCGCACGCAGGGTTTCGCGGTCGGGTTTGGGGTTACCGGCTATCAAGGTTCTAAGCGTTGACTCCACGGCAGAGGTGGTTGCAGCCACAGCGGGATCAACGGTGGCCGTGGCTTGCGGACTCACGGACGGTGACGGAGCCACTGTGGGCTGATCGGCGGATGACGCAGGCGTTGGAGTGCATGCGGTGACCGTCAGTGCCGCGGCGATCATCAGCGACAACCCAGCGCCCCGAATAGTCGATGCGTCTGCTGCCCTGCCATATGTCTGTGCGGTTCGCCTGCTCATCACTTAGCTATTCTGCCTTAAAAGTGACATCCCCCTTGGACACTGTCCCAAGGGGGATGTTTCGGTGCCCCAGGAGGGAATCGAACCCCCGACCGGCGGATTAGAAGGCCGCTGCTCTATCCCCTGAGCTACTGGGGCGCACTCGCGTCATGACCACATGGGCCGCTGGCGCCACAAAGAGTTTACAGTGCGATCAGCCAACTCCTTGCCATCCCATGCAACGTGCTTCTACTCCTCCACAACCGCCGTTATTCACATAAGTGCATGAGGCACTCCCTTCCCTGACTTCCCTGGATGAAGCTGAAAGAGCCGGACAGGCACTTCACTACCCGAGAAGGACCACCATGAATGACATGATCACAGTCCGGGGCTTTGTGGCCTCGGAGGTCAAGAGCTCCACCACAACACGGGGCACGTCCACTGCCTCGTTTCGCCTGGGCACCACGGAACGTCGCTACGACCGCGCCACCAACACCTGGGTGGACGGAAACACGAACTGGTACACGGTTCAGTCATTCCGCTACCTCGCTGGACACGTTGGATGCAGTGTGAAAAAGGGACAGCGGGTTCTCGTCGTTGGGAAGCTCCGGTTGCGGCAATGGGAACATGAGGGCCGTGTCTACCACGTAGCCGAAATCGACGCCGAATCAGTGGGACATGACCTCATGTGGGGCTCTGCCAACTTCACCCGAATGAGCGGCGCCTCAGCCCCTGCCGATGCAGCACCTGCTGTTGAGGCACCCGGCACCCCTGACCGCAGCAATGACTGGGACTCGGACGACCACGAACAAGTTCCACCGGAGGACGAGTCCATCGTGACGGACGTTGACGGTGCTGATGGCACCGGTCCCCTAATGGTTAACACCACAACAGGCGAACTGGTGGGTGCCGGCGTCTGATCGTTGTTCGGAACCAAGGGCGAACCCTCCCGGTGCCGGTGCCGGTGGTTCGCCCTTACCGGCAATGGTTGGGCCGGAACATCGACCGGTGACCGCAGGGAATTGTTGTTCGATAAGCAGGATCGCCAAACTACGGCAAGGTGAGGATCATCGGGCCGTCAGCCGTGACGGCTACCGTGTGTTCGCTGTGGGCGGCACGTCGCCCGTTGGCCGAACGAAGAGTCCATTCGTCCTCGTCGTGGTAGTAATCGTCCTTGCCGCCCAAGATCAACATGGGCTCAATGGCAATGACCAAGCCTTCTTCGAGCTTCATACCCCGACCAGGCCGACCGAGGTTGGGGACGGGAGGTTCGGCGTGCATTGTCCGTCCAATGCCATGCCCGCCATGATCAGCCAACAGCCCGTATCCTGCGCGTTTCGCCTCGCCACCAATCGCGTAGGCAAGGTCACCCATCTTGTTTCCTATGCGGGCTGCATCGATGCCGCGGGCAAGCGCGGCTTCCGTCGCTTTCACCAACTCATGATCGGCAGGGTCTCCGGCCCCTACGACGAAGCTCACGGCCGCATCACCGCACCAGCCTTCCACAAAGGCACCACAGTCCACGCTGAGCAGATCGCCGTCCTCCAGCACGTATCCATTCGGGATTCCGTGCACCACGGCGTCGTTGACACTGGTACAGATGACGCCGGGGAACGGCACCGCCGCCCAGCGTGGGTGGTAATCCAGAAAGGCAGGTTTTGCGCCGGCATCGGAGATTAAAGCGGCAGCGACGTCGTCGAGTTCCTTAAGGGAAACACCCACTTCAGCTTGTTCCCGGACTGCGGACAGTGCCTTGGCCACTACGCGACCGGCCTCACGCATCATCGCGATTTGATCCGGTGATTTCAGCATTGACATCGGGATTCCTTCGTTGTTGCCGAGATGAAGTTGGTTTGTTTCAGCGTGAACTAAGGCACTGTTGGCCGTGCGGGAACAGCGCGTACGAATGTGCCCACTCTACGGTGACCGAACAGCGGGGACCACAGTTCCCGCGCAGTGGCCCACACCCCTTCGTCCATCGCCTTCCTCCATCACCGACCTAGAGTTGTGGCATGAACCCCAACGTCCTCGTGGAGTCGATCCGGTCAACCCTCCGATCAGCCGCTGATGCGGAACGGGGCGCCGGAGCCCAGGCTTACTTGAAATCCGACATGCCTTCCCGGGGCGTCCGGGTTCCCGAGGTTCGCAGAATAGTGAAAGAAGCCGTGAAGCAGTTCCCTGTGGCCTCACCGGTTGAGTTGCAAAAAGACGTTCTTGAGCTGTGGCGCAACGCGGAGGCCCGTGAAGAGCGATACGCAGCCATCGACCTGACAGGCCTGCGAATGGTCAAAGAAGACCTGCAGATGCTCCCCATCTATGAGGAGATCATCCGGACGGGTGCATGGTGGGACCTGGTCGACGGGGTTTCACACCGGATCTGCGCGCTCCTTCTTGCGCACAGGCCCACCATGACGCCTGTACTGCAGCAGTGGTCCACGGACCATGACATGTGGATTCGCCGGGCGGCAATCACTGCACAGCTAGGGGCCAAGTCAAAGACAGATACCGGCCTCCTGGCAGCGGTCATCTCAGCGAACCTCGCCGACAGCGAGTTCTTCATCCGCAAGGCCATTGGGTGGGCGCTCCGTGAGTACAGCAAAACGGATCCTGAATGGGTCAAGGCATTCGCTGCCGACAACGCAGCGGCTTTGAGTCCGCTGTCCACCCGCGAGGCATTGCGGCTGTTGCCGTCCAGCTGAGCGGGCACGCAGCGGGCACGACCCAGCGGAGAGTCTTCAGATAATGGGACGCAGACCGGATTCGTCGCGCACCCGGAACAAACTCTTGGTCTTCGGGTCCACAAAGATCAGATAGATGGCGAACAGGAGCGCAATAAGGGCGGCAGCGTAACGCGCCAGAATGAGGGCAAGTCCCAGGTCTTCGCTCTGAAGGTAAGGGAACACGTCCAATTGGTCTGAGATCGCGTAAACCATGAAGAACGACACGATGAAGTAGAGAGCCTTGACCTGCCAGTCGTTGCGGATGCCGGTCACGGCAAACAGAGGGATCAGCCACACCACGTACCAGGACTGGATCATGGGCGCCAGCAGGACAATGGTGGCAAAGGCCAAGGTCAAGCGGCGCATTAAGCGATCGTAGTCGCCCCTGAAAATCAGCCAAGCCACCGCTGCAACCATCAGCACCTTGCCGATATCGTAAACCCACTTCGCCATGGCCCAGCCGTCCAGGCCAAAGGCGTTGAAGATCAGGGCAACAACCATTCCGATGAGACCCACAGGCGCATACCAAATCCATACGCTGCCCGGCGCTGACAGGCCGTTGATCCAACCGAATCCGAAGCCGTTCACGAGGCTCAAAGCGAAGAGAAGACCAAAGCTCAGAGCTGCTGTCAGGAACCAATACAGGAACTTGCGCGGCCACGAGGCATCCTTGCCTGCCCACAGAAGCCCAATGAACGGTAGGAATACCACCGTGATCGGTTTAATCGAGATGGAGAGCGTGACCAGCACCAGTCCGAGAATGACACGGCGGGTCGCGCAGTAGTACAGGCCTGCCAGTGCCAGCCCAATCATCAAGGCATCATTGTGGACGCTGGCGATGAAGTTTGTGAGAAATAGCGGGTTGGCCGCCGTCAGCCACAGCGCCCTATGAGGATTTACGCCATGGAGCTCCGCCAGTTTCGGCACGTAGATGATGCAGAGGATGACCCCCGCAGCAGCAACAAGCCGAAAAAGCATGATGCTCGCTTCCGGCTGCACGTTGGTGACCCACACTACAAATTGCTCAATCCACAAGAACAACTGACCGTAGGGAACCGGCGCTTCGGTCCACATCTTGTCTGCGCCGAGCTGGAAGTAGTTGGGCAGGGCCGAAATCCCGTTCTCATAAGGATTTATCCCTTCCACCATCAACCGGCCCTGGCCGATATACGCGTAAACGTCCCTGCTGAAAAGGGGAACGGTGAACATCATGGGCAGGCCCCAAGCTGCTACAGCCTGCAGCGTTGCTTTCCTCGCCTCCAACCCCCAAACCCGGACACGCTGTCCCAGCCGTAGCCAGGCACGGACGAGCAACATGCCACCGATGGCCAGCAAAACTATGGAGAGAGCGACGCCCACACCTTCGGTGCGCATCCATATGAAGAGCGGGAGGCGACGAAGTTCCGAGACCGGAGCAAGCCAACCTACGCCCAGTGAGCCGAACACCATGAACATCGAACCAACGAAGCCAGCGATCAGCGGCGAACGTGCGTTATCCACCTCGCCGGCAACGGCGTCAGCTGACGGCGTCGCTGCCCCTGCCAACTGGGCGGCGGGTACTGGCACCGTCATGTGGTCGTCATCCAATCGTTCACCCGCTGTGGTCGGGTCAAATTCTGCGTCATGGGGGCTTTCGGCAACAGGAAAAAAACGACACTGCCGCGCTCAAAAATCGTACCATCGGAGCACTTGGAAGCCACTGAGGGATAGGCTGGGCGCGTGCCTATTACTAATGAACGCATCGTCTGGATCGACTGCGAAATGACCGGTTTGGACCTCACGAACGACGCCTTGATCGAGGTTGCAGCGTTGGTGACGGATTCCGAGCTCAACATTCTGGGCGACGGCGTAGACGTCGTCATCAAGCCGGATGACGCCGCGCTGGAACAAATGAACGATTTCGTGCGGGACATGCACACCCGCTCCAAGCTCTTGGACGAGCTCCCCCAGGGGAAGACCATGGCTGAAGCAGAGGCGCAGGTCCTTGAATACATCGAGAAGTGGGTCCCGGATCCGGGCAAGGCTCCCTTGGGTGGAAACTCGGTGGGAACAGACCGCATGTTCCTGGCCAGGGACATGCCGAACATCGTAGAGCACCTCCATTACCGCGTGATCGACGTCAGCACCATCAAAGAGCTCTCACGCCGCTGGTTCCCGCGTGCGTATTTCCAGTCGCCGGCCAAACATGGCGGCCACCGCGCTTTGGGCGATATCAAGGACTCCATTGACGAACTCCGTTACTACCGGCAAGCCGTCTTCGTTCCGGCGCCGGGACCGGACACAGCGACGGCACAGCGCATTTCCAAGGACATCATTGCTACGGCGGAGATCCTGGGGACCAGCGAAAAAGTGTGATCTGCACCATTTTTCGAGGTTTTTTCGCAAAAAGCGGCAAAAGTGGACTTTGCACCCCAAAACAGCAGGTAAGCTATTTGTCGTTGCCTTGAAGGAAAGCCGGTCAAACGGTTCAGCCCAAAAAGGCACATGGTGGGCTTAGCTCAGTTGGCAGAGCGCCTGGTTGTGGTCCAGGAGGTCGCGGGTTCAACCCCCGTAGCTCACCCCACCGAGATTGGCTCCAGAGCCGGTTTCCACAAAGGCCGCACCGGTTATCCGGTGCGGCCTTTGCTTTTAACCGAAGGGCGGACCAAGGCCGCTTCCGGACCGCAGCGCTAGACGAAGGAAAACCGAGATGACCGTCCTGCCAGTCACTATTTGGGGCGAACCTGTTTTGCACCGCCGGGCAAGTGAAGTCGAGGCTTTTGACGACGAACTCCGCGCCTTGATCGCGGACATGTTCGAGACCAATGACGCTGCTAACGGGGTGGGGCTGGCCGCGCCCCAGATCGGCGTGGGCAAGCGCCTGTTTGTCTACAAGTACGCCAACGATGACGACGTCCCCGAACAGGGCGTGGTAGTCAATCCGGTGCTGACCCTGTCCAAGGTCTCCGGCGCGCTTCCAGATCCTGATGAACACGTTGAGGGCTGCTTGTCCTTCCCCGGCGAGTACTACCCGTTGCAGCGCGCTGAATGGACACGGGTTCAGGGCTTTGACGGCGACGGCAATCCCCTGGATTTCGAAGCGACAGGCTGGTTCGCCAGAATCCTGCAACACGAGTTCGATCATTTGGACGGCAAACTGTACGTCAACCGCCTCGTGGACCGTTACTCAAAGAAGGCGCTCAAGCAAGCCAAGAAGAAAGGCTGGGGCGTGCCAGGCCTGACCTGGATGCCCGGCGTCGATCCCGATCCGTTCGGGCACTAAGCCATGGCCGCCAGCCCCCACGCAGAGCTTTTTGAGCTCTTGGACATCACCGGCCAAGACGCCATTGAATGCACACACCTTCTGGAGACGCCTCCGGACGCGCCTGTTCTGCAGGCCATGAAGGCGATGCAGGAACGGCTGGGGACCTTTCCAGTAGACAGCATCCGGGCCGACGGCGCTGTGGAGACGGTGTGGGTCGAAGCACTCCTCCGCTTCGCGCCCTCAGTTCACGCGTACCATCTGGAGCTCGGAATCAGTCCGGCTGTCTCGGCTGCATCCTTGGCAGACATGGGTTTGCAGCTTCGTATCAACAGACGGGTCCACGGCCGTTTTGGGCTGGACACCTGGAGCTGGCTGACGTTGCATATGGCCGGCAATCTGTTCCGGTTGGGCCGGCTTCAGTTCCATTTGGTTCCGGCCAATGATCGGGGCCCTGACTGGCTTCTCGGCGTCCACATACCCGAAGATGGAGGCCTCTCCCCTGCGCTGGTGGATGCCAGTTTTGCGGAAGCGAGATTGTTCTTTTCCCGGCATTTTCCAGACAAGCCTGCGCACAAAGCCACGTGCGACTCATGGATGCTGGACCCGTATCTCGTCGAGCGCCTGCCGGACAGCAACATCGCGTCGTTTGCCCGACGCTTCACGCTCGACCACTGCACTGACGCCCCGACCGATGCCATCTACTTCACGTTCAGGCAGCGGGGCCTTCATGACCTGGATAAGCTCCCACGGGAAACCTCACTCCAGCGCGTGGTCCTGGAGCGGATCGACGACGGCGGCATCTGGCAACTGGGGCACGGTCACCTGGCACTGTAGATGGTTTGCTGTTCAGTGCAGGAGGACAGAACCCGCTTCATGGAGTCCTTCTCGGCCTGCGTAACCCAGAGCTTGTAGGCCGCTTTCACGGAAACCTGCCGCGCGACGTAGTGGCAGCGAAAGTTCTTGTTGGCCGGCAGCCACGTGGCCGCGTCACCTGCGCCCTTCTTAACATTGGCCGGACCATCGACGGCGATCAGGTTCAGCGGATCGTTCGCGAACGTTTGCCGCTGCTGCACCGTGAGCTGCTGGGCGCCCTTTTGCCAAGCGTCGGCGAGGGCCACCACGTGATCGATTTGAACTGCAGCGCTGGTGCCCTGGCCTCTTCGGAACGTCACCTGCGCCCCCGTGTAGGGTTCATGGAAGCTACCGCCGGCAACCTTGCACGATGAACCTTCCGTGAATTCGACCCCCGAAAGATCCCGCCGGAGAATGTCATTTCTGGTATCGCACCCATTGCGGTCAGCGTCCGCCCAAGCTTGCCCGAAGGCGGCCCTATCGTAGTTCGACTTGGCCGCGCGCCCTTTGACCGGGAGTCGCTCCAAGGCGTCGCTCGCCTTTTCCGGGGCAACGCGCACCCCACCCCGAAGGGGTTTCATCCAGCCGGGATTGTAGACGGGTGCTTCACTGGGGCCGTCGGCCCACGGTTCAGCGGCACTGAATTGACCCGTGGTGAAGTACCAGGAAAGGCCTGCCACCACGGTTACGGCGGCCAGGCCAAGAATGGCCCACGCCTGACGTGACCTGCGCCGCGCACGTTTGTAGGCAGACCATGTGATGCTCAAGGGACTCCATCCGGTGGGGAACTAGCAATGTCCTACGAGCGTAGGACAAGGCCCCGACAGTCAGAGTCGCTATCCACAGTGTGCAGGAGAAGTCACACTGCGGAGATGGGGCGCGTCAGAGGGCTATTGCTCACGCATTACGCGCTGCAGGTCCTCTGTTGCCAGCGCGAGGAGGCCACGTAGTTGTTCCACGCGCTGATCCGGGACGTCACCGGCGGCGTTGGCCGCTATGGCCTGGTCCAGAAGTTTCTGGGCCTGCTTGTGGTTGGCCTTGGCGACGTCCAACGCGTGTTCCAGGGTGGTCTCATGTTCCAACGTTGATTCGTTTTCCATGAACCTATTTTGGTCAGGTTTCCCGGCTGATACCAGTGACTCAGCCGGGAAACCCGTGAATACTTCGGCGTGCTTAGGCGCCGGCGCCTTCAAGCACTGCGATGGGAGCAACCACGTCGCGTGCCGGGAACGACGGCGGGTTCACGCCGGCCATTTCTTCCATGACGCGGACAACCTGGCAGGAGTAGCCGAATTCGTTGTCGTACCAGACGTAAAGAACGAGGTTCTTGTCGTTGGAAATGGTTGCGAGGCCATCAACGATGCCCGCTCGGCGGGAGCCGACGAAGTCAGTGGAAACAACATCGGGAGAATCGATGTAGTCAATCTGCTTGCGGAGATCGGAGTGCAATGACATTTCGCGGAGGAAGTCGTTGACCTCGTCGCGGTTGGTGCCCTTCTCCAGGTTGAGGTTCAGGATTGCCATGGAGACATCAGGGGTAGGAACGCGGATGGCATTGCCCGTGAGCTTGCCCTGCAATTCCGGAAGCGCCTTGGCTACTGCCTTGGCTGCACCGGTCTCCGTGATGACCATGTTCAGGGCTGCGGAACGGCCGCGGCGATCACCCTTGTGGAAGTTGTCGATCAGGTTCTGGTCATTGGTGAAGGAGTGCACGGTCTCAACGTGGCCGTGGATGATGCCGAATTTGTCGTTGATGGCTTTCAGCACCGGCGTAATGGCGTTGGTGGTGCAGGACGCCGCGGTGACGATCTTGTCATCATCCGAGATGTCCCGGTGGTTGATGCCGTGGACGATGTTCTTGAGCTCGCCCTTGCCCGGTGCAGTCAGCAGCACACGGGAAACACCCTTGCTCTGCAGGTGCTGGGAAAGGCCCTCGGCGTCGCGCCAGCGACCCGTGTTGTCCACCACCAGGGCGTCCTTGATGCCGAAGGCCGTGTAGTCCACCGTGGCGGGGTTGTCCGAGTAGATGACCTGGATTTGCACACCGTTGGCGGTGATTGTGTTCGCTTCCTCGTCCACGCGAATGGTGCCCTCGAAGGAACCGTGCACGGAGTCGCGACGCAGGAGGCTGGCGCGCTTCACAAGATCATTCTCTGCACCCTTGCGCACCACGATGGCGCGGAGTCGCAGACCGTGCCCGCCGCCGGCCTTCTCAATGAGGATGCGGGCCAGGAGGCGTCCGATTCGACCAAAGCCGTAAAGAACGACATCGGTGCTGGTGCGGTCGTCTGCGCCACGCTTTCCCACGATTTCGGCGAGCTCGGCACGCAGGTACTCATCCAGCGAGGCACCGTTGCCTTCAGCCCGGAACTTCTCTGTCAAACGTGCAATATCAATGGCTGCTGCGCCGAGTTCCAGCTCGGACAGGGCGTTCAGCAGCGGTGCGGTCTCTTCGAGCAGCAGCTCGTGGTTGCTCATCCGGCGCGCAAAGCGGTGGGCCTTCAGGATGTTCATGGTGGACTTGTTGATCAGGCTCCGGCCGTGGATGCTCGTGACCACGTTGTTTTCCCGGTACAACCGGCCGATCACCGGAATCATGGCCTCGGCGAGAGCCTCCCGGCCCATCCACTTATCAAGACAAGAATCTGACGTCTGGCTCACAGAACTACCTTCCTTGGGTCAACCACATACGTCCTCGTATGCAGATGGCAGCGGCCGCCCGGAGTAGTCCTGCGGCTCATGCGCCGGCGGGCTTCGGTCCACCCACAGCGCCTTGAACGAGAGCAAAGAAAATCCGCCGGCTGCGAACGCAGTCCCGGCGGCAGAACATCTACGTTCAGTAACCATTCTAGGGCGGAAGGAAGCGGTGAAGGCCGCCCCGCGGCGTGAAATCACTCACACGGCGGAAATCCGGGGGTAATAAATGGATGGGTCGACCGATACGCCGGGTTCTGTCATCCCCTGCCGTTACCGGCAAAGGAGTGGCGGCCATCCATCTACGAACGCCGTTGCCGACGCCCTCCAGCAGCCTACCCGGACACTCGGGCGAGCAGCCCTCAAGCGTGTCCTGTCTGGCCTTGCTCCGGGTGGGGTTTACCTAGCCTCCCCGGTCACCCAGGGAGCTGGTGGTCTCTTACACCACCGTTTCACCCTTACCTGCTACCCCGCGATGCAGAACATCGTGACGCGCAGGCGGTCTGTTCTCTGTGGCACTGGCCTGCGGGTTACCCCGAGTGGGCGTTACCCACCACCCTGCTCTGCGGAGCCCGGACGTTCCTCGAGCCACTCTCGTGACGCGCGACCGCCTGGTCGACCCATCCGTTGTCCAGTCTACCGGCGTTGGGACCGGGCAAAGTCCCCGGTAATATCGACTGGTGCTGATTCTGCTGCCGCCTTCCGAAGGTAAAACCCCCGCTGCCAACGGCCCCTCCATCGACTGGGAATCGCTGAGCTTTCCTGAACTGAACCCGTACCGGGCAAAGGTGCTCGAAGCGCTGGGTACGGTGAGCGCGCACGAGGATGCCCTCGCTCTGTTGGGGGTGGGCGCCTCACTGCGTGACGACGTCGAACGTAATACACGGTTGCATGCCGAACCGGTCGCTCCGGCGCATCAGGTCTATTCCGGGGTTCTGTACGACGCCCTTGGCTACAACAGCATGACCCCGACGCAGCGCCGGAAGGCGAACGAATCCGTCCTGGTGGTTTCCGCCCTGTGGGGCGCCATCGGCTTTGGCGACCATGTACCCGCCTACCGGCTGTCCATGGGAACTGCACTGCCCGACGTCGGACGCCTCGCCTCCTACTGGAAGCCGCAGCTTAACGCAGCCCTCGCCTCACGTGCCGAGAACGAGCTTCTGGTGGATTGTCGATCGAGCACTTATGCCGCAGCCTGGGCTCCGCCAGCGACGCACACTGTTAACGTCAACGTCTTCAACGAGGTAAACGGCAAGCGTACGGTTGTCAGCCACTTCGCCAAACACACCCGCGGGGAACTGGCGCGACACTTGCTGACCCGGCGTGGCAAGGCGCCGGCATCCCCGGATCAGCTCCTGAAGGCCGCGCGGGAAATCTGGACGGCGGAACTTGTTGAGGGCACGGCCCGGAAGCCGCACGCGCTCAACATCATCCTGTCCAGCTGAGACTGGGCCGGGTCAGTTCCACTCCGCCGAACGCACCAGGATGACGCCTGAGTCCGGGCAAAAAACAATGTCGTCCTCTGCTGCAGCTTTGACTTCCGCAAGGTCGCCTGGGCTGAGCATCATGCCTGAGCCCTCGGACTTACCGTGGAAAAGCCGGGCTGCACCAACTCCCCGCTTGGCAATGGTCTTCTCGTAGATGGCCAGCGCTCCCGCATCCAGGGATTCCGCGAAGGCGGCACGTTGTCCACGGACCACCGTTTCTTCGGCGGCAATCTCCGCAATAGCCTCGTCCAGCTCGGCCCGGATGCTGCCGAACGAGCCCTGGATATCGTCCACGATGGACTGCTGGGCAGCTTGACGTTCCCGCAGCGTATCCAAGCGCTCCAGGATTTCGAGCTCCACATCTTCAAGGTCCGAACGGCGCTTGTTCAGCGAAGCGATATCGCTCTGCAGGGCCACCAGGTCCTTGGACAGGCCTGTACCGCTGTTCAGCCTGGTTTCATCGCGTTCAATGCGGGTAGCCACCTGCTCAACGTCGGCTTCCGCCCGGCGGAGCTCGGCCTCGGCATCGTGGACGGCTACCTTGGCCGCGCCAAGTTCACCGTTGGCCACGTTCAACGCGTCTGTGAGATCGGTGATGCGTGGATCTGTTTCAAGAACCTTACGGCGGCCGGCAAGCGACCTGAGCTTGGCATCCAGTCCCTGCAGTTCAAGCAATTTCAATTGTTCTGCCGGTGCTGCTTTCGCCACGCTTACCTCCGCTAATCGCCGCCGGCCTGGGTATCAGGTCCGGCCGGACCGCCACTATCTGTCAGGGCTGCCCGTATCTTTCTAGACTCTAGTCCCCGCCGGGAGTGAGTATGAAGTCCCAAGGGTCGCTGTTCGTGCCGCTGACGCGGATCTCGACGTCGTAGCCCTGATCCGAGAGCACGTTGCCCAACGCTTCAGCTGCTGCAGGGAGCCACAGCCATTCACTGGCAAAGTGCGAAACATCAATCAGATAGGGCCTACCGTTAGTGGCACCTTCGCGGGCCTCCGATGCCGGGTGATGGCGCATATCTGCCGTGACGTACACATCCGCATGGCGGGCGCGAACGGCGTCGAACAAGCTGTCGCCCGCACCACCGCAAACTGCGACGCGCCTGACCAGACCGTCCTTATCTCCAGCCACCCGGACTCCCCCGGCAACAGCGGGCAGCATCTCAAAGACGCGGGCTGCAAAATCACCGAGCGTCTCCAGCTCAGGGAGGTCCCCTACCCTGCCGATGCCTTCCTCCGGCAAGCCGTTGCTTGCAGCCGTCAGCGGTGTGACGTTCTCCAATCCGAAGGCGTCGGCCAGGACATCGGAAACCCCGCCAACTGCTGAATCACCATTGGTATGCACGGTCAAAAGCCCAGTGCCGGCCTCTATTAAGCGATGGACAGCGAGGCCCTTCGCGGACGTGGCTGCCACTGAGTTCACCCCTTTGAGAAGCAGGGGGTGGTGGGTAATGAGCAGTTCGGCTCCCCACTCCACGGCCTCGTCGATCACGGCCAGCGTCGGATCCACGGCAAAGAGGACTTTGGTGACGGCGGCGTTGGGCCGGCCGACAACAAGGCCCACCTCATCCCAGTCTTCAGCCAGGGATTCAGGCCAGAGTTCCTCGACAGCCAGCAACACCTGACCGAGCGTAGGATCACCGCTGGCGTCAACTGTTTCGTCTTCTTCGACGGAATCCGCATCCGAAATGTCGGTGTTTACTGCTTCCATGCTCTTATTCTTCCCTACTGGGACCGATTTCTTTCTTACTGGGCCCGGTCCGGCGGCTACCGCACCGGTGGCATCTCCCTGGTGCCGTAATTCTCCCGTAAGGTGAAGCGGGAATCATCAGGCCCTCCGATCCATTGAAGAGAACATGAAAACTTTCGTACTTGGCGGCGGCTGCTTCTGGTGCCTTGATGCCGTATACCAGAAGACCCGCGGCGTCAGCTCGGTTGTATCCGGTTACACCGGCGGTCACGTCCGCAATCCCGATTACTACGAGGTGTGCTCCGGTACTACGGGCCATGCAGAAGTTGTCGCGGTGACATTCGATGAAACCGTTGTTCCGGAGGAAGTCATCCTGGACATGTTCTTCGCCCTGCACGACCCCACCACGCTGAACCGCCAGGGATACGACGTCGGAACCCAGTACCGATCCTCGATGTTCTACACAACAACGGAAGAGAAGGTGCTGTTCGAGGAAGCAATCGAGCGCGCCCAAGCCCTCTGGTCCGATCCGATTGTGACCGAGGTCAGCCGCCTTCCGGAGTTCCATGAGGCCGAGGAAGTCCACCAGAATTACTATGCGAAGTTCCCGTATCAGGGGTACTGCCAGGTGATCATTAACCCGAAATTGGCAAAGGCCCGGAAATATTACTCTGCATGGCTTACTGCTTAGCAGGGTTTCGATCCTGCTGGTTAGGCTGACCTCAGCATTCCCTCTTCAGAGATAGGCGTAATTTTCATGGCAAGGATCTACGACGACGTCACGCAGCTTGTCGGCCGCACCCCGCTGGTCCGTCTGAACCGGCTGACCGAGGGCCTCGACGCCACCGTTGCAGTAAAGCTTGAGTTCTATAACCCGGCCAACAGTGTCAAGGACCGTATCGGCGTGGCCATCATTGATGCTGCCGAGAAGTCCGGCGCCCTGAAGCCTGGTGGAACCATCGTCGAAGGTACCTCCGGCAACACCGGCATCGCGCTGGCCTTGGTGGGTGCAGCCCGCGGTTACAAGGTCATCCTGACCATGCCCGAGACCATGTCCACCGAGCGCCGGGTCATGCTGCGTGCGTACGGTGCGGAAATCGTCCTGACACCCGGTTCCGAGGGCATGCGTGGCGCCGTCGAGAAGGCACAGGAAATCGTCGCCAACACGGAGAACTCCATCTGGGCGCAGCAGTTCGCCAACGAGGCCAACCCGGCGATCCACCGCACCACTACTGCCGAGGAAGTCTGGGAAGACACCGATGGCGAAGTAGACATTTTTGTTGCCGGCGTAGGCACCGGCGGCACCATCACAGGTGTCGGCCAGGTCCTCAAGGAACGCAAGCCCGGCGTCCAGATTGTGGCTATCGAGCCCAAGGACTCCGCGATCCTCAACGGTGGAGCACCCGGTCCGCACAAGATCCAGGGAATCGGCGCTAACTTTGTTCCGGAAATCCTGGACACCAACGTCTACGACGAAGTACTGGACGCCACCTTGGAAGATTCAGTCCGCGTAGCCCGTGAACTCGGCGCGCGTGAAGGTATCCTCGGCGGTATTTCCTCCGGCGCCATCGTGTGGGGTGCATTGGAACTGGCCAAGCGTCCCGAGAACGCCGGCAAGTTGATCGTCGCCGTCGTGTGTGACTTTGGAGAGCGTTACATCTCCACAGTGCTGTTCGACGACATCCGCGGCTAACACTTCGCCCGCACGCCTTCATTTCCTGTAGAAAGGTCTTTGTGAGCTTCTTCGCAAGGCTTAAGGAAGACCTCGACGCCGCCCGGTCTCATGACCCGGCGGCTCGAGGCTCTTTTGAGAACTTTTTCGCATACTCCGGCCTGCATGCCATCTGGGCACACCGCGTGACCCACAGGCTGTGGCAGAATCCGGCCCTCCGTTTTCCTGCGCGCCTGATCTCCCAGCTGGCCAGGTTCCTTACCGGCATCGAAATCCATCCCGGTGCCACCATCGGCCGCCGCTTCTTCATCGACCACGGCATGGGGGTGGTGATCGGTGAGACTGCAGAGATCGGCGAGGACGTGATGATTTATCACGGAGTAACGTTGGGCGGACGTTCACTGGCCAAGGTCAAGCGGCACCCTACCATCGGCGACCGCGTAACCATCGGCGCAGGTGCAAAGGTCCTTGGTCCCATCACCATCGGTGCCGGCAGCGCTATCGGCGCCAATGCAGTGGTGGTCAAGGACGCGCCAGCGGAATCCATCATCACAGGCATTCCGGCCACATGGCGGCACCGCGATGCCAGGTCCGAAACGAAGCCTGCCGTGGACCCGGCAGAATATTACATCGAGTACCGGATCTAGCTGGCGAGCCTTCTGTAAAAATTCCAGAAGACTGCGTCGAAGGCGCGGTCCGGAAGAACCCTTCGCAGTGCCAGGACGCTCCAGGCTCCCCTACCCACCGGGTAGCGGGTCCTGGGGCGTTTTGCCGTTGCGGCCCGCACTATTCACTGTCAGTTCCCGACGGTTCAATAATGACGACGTCGATGCCGTGCGGCCCCAGCTCCAGGTGCAGGGAATCACTCATTCCCTCAACCGCGGAACTTCCTCTAGCCGGTGACAAGCGCGATACGGGATGCCATGACTGGTCTCCTTCAGCTGGGTACGGCAAAGGCCGGTCCCCACAGCGTAACTGGGAGGAACCGGCCTCTGACTTGAAGCTGCTGCTAGTGGGTGTCGACTGCCGAGATCTCGGACTTGTCTTCGCCCCACAGGGTGTGGAACGTGCCCTCGGTGTCCACGCGACCGTAGGTGTGTGCACCGAAGAGATCACGCTGGCCCTGGATCAGGGCAGCGGCAACGCGCTTGCGGCGCAGGCCGTCATAGTAGGCCAGCGAGGAGGAGAACACAGGTACCGGGATGCCCAGCTGGACTGCGGTGGCTACCACGCGGCGCCATGCCGGGAGTGCCTCCGCGATGGCCTTGGTGAAGGCAGGCGCGAACAGCAGGTTTGCGGGCTTCTCCTCAGCGGCGTAGGCCTTGGTGATGTCCTTGAGCAGTTCTGCCCGGATGATGCAGCCTGCGCGCCAGAGCGAAGCGATCTCGTCCAGCTTAAGGTCCCAGCCGTATTCCTTGGCAGCGGAGGTCAGCATGTCCAGGCCCTGAGCGTAGGAGACCAGCTTGGAGGCGTACAGTGCCTGGCGGACGTCCTCGACGAAGGTCTCGGGGACTTCCACGGAGGCTTCTTCGCCGGCGAGCAGTTCCTGGCCAAGCTTGCGCTGCTCGGCCTGGGAGGAGAGACCACGGGCAAAGACGGATTCGGCGATGCCGGAGATCGGGGATCCGAGTTCCAGTGCGGAGATGACCGTCCAGCGGCCGGTGCCCTTCTGGCCTGCAGCGTCCACGACGACGTCCACGAACGGCTTGCCCGTCTTGGCGTCAACGTGGCCCAGGACCTCGGCGGAGATTTCGATCAGGAAGGAGGACAGATCGCCCTTGTTCCATTCAGCGAAGATCTTGGACTGCTCGGCGGGCTCGATGCCGGCGCCGGACCGGAGGAGGTCGAAGGCTTCGCCGATGACCTGCATGTCGGCGTATTCAATGCCGTTGTGGACCATCTTGACGAAGTGGCCGGCGCCATCGGTGCCGATCCATGCACAGCACGGTTCGCCGTCGACCTTTGCGGAAATTTTCTCCAGCAGCGGGCCGAGGGCATCGTAGGACTCACGCGAGCCGCCGGGCATGATGGACGGGCCGTTCAGTGCGCCCTCTTCGCCGCCGGATACACCGACGCCGACGAAGTGGAGGTCCTTCTTGGCCAACGCGGCTTCTCGGCGGCGGGTGTCTTCATAGTGCGAGTTACCGGCGTCGATGATGATGTCCCCGGCTTCGAGCAACGGTTCGAGCTGCTCGATCACGTTGTCAACAGGGGCGCCTGCCTTGACCATGATGAGGACGCGGCGGGGCTTTTCGAGGGAGTCGACGAGTTCCTGCAGGGTTTCCGTGCGGATGAAGTCGCCGTCCGTGCCGTGCTTTTCGAGCAGGGCGTCAGTCTTTTCCACGGAGCGGTTGTGGAGAGCCACGGTGAAGCCGTTACGGGCGAGGTTGCGGGCCAGGTTGGCGCCCATCACCGCAAGGCCGGTGACACCGATGTGTGCTGACATTAAAACTCCAATTCGTTCGTGTACAAACAGTCCCGCCTACCCCCTGGGGGTACACAGGAAGCGATTTCAAAACCAGGGGCTGTAATAAACCATACGTATTTAAACCTTGGGCGGGAAAGCGGCGCCCACGTTTTGGAACGGTGCCGCGTCATAAACAGTCTATGATGCCGGCCCGGATGCAGCTGCGCACGGGACGTCCCCGCGCCACTATGCTTACCTCTATGTCAACCAGCCTCCACCACCGCGCCGTAGAGCATTTGGGCACCAGGATCGTCGGTGGCGCCCTTCCTACAGGCCACGTCATGCTGGCCGAGCATTTGGAGGACGAGCTCAATGTGTCGCGCTCCGTTGTCCGTGAAGCTGTCCGCGTGCTGCAGTCGCTAGGGCTGGTGGAGACCATCAAGCGAGTTGGCATCCGGGTCCTCCCCGCCAACCGCTGGAATCCATTCGATCCGCTGGTGATCCGTTGGCGGCTCGCCGGCGAGGGGCGTGGCGCGCAGTTGAGGTCGCTGGCCGAACTCCGTTCCGCCGTCGAACCTGTTGCAGCAGAGCTGGCCGCAGGAAACGCACCCGAAAGTCTCCGGCAGGAGTTGGTTGCCATTTCGCTGGCCATGAAGGAAGCCGGTGATGCCGGCGATATGGCCCGCTTTCTTGACCTCGATATCCGGTTCCATGCGCTGGTCCTCTCCGGCTCCGGGAACGAAATGTTTGCCAACCTTATTGGACAGGTCACTGAAACCCTCACCGGTCGCACCGTCCATGGGCTCATGCCGGAACACCCCCAAAAGCAGGCGCTTCAATGGCACATGGATGTTGCCCACGCAATTGACGCCGGCGACGGTTCCGTCGCCCGCGACGCCGCCGCCAAGATCATGCGGCAGACCATCGCGGAGCTTGCACCCAGCTGGAATGACCAGCCCCGCGTCTTCGTCCCGGTCGCTAAGAACTAGCTACGGCCGGAAGTTCAGCAGGACCTTTCCGGATTCGGCAGAGTTCTTCGCCACTTCGAAGGCTTCCAGGCCTTGGGCGAGGCCAAACTCGTGGGTCACCACGGGGTCGATATACAGCGAGCCATCAGCCAAGGCATCAATGACCTCATCGATTTCGTTGTTGAAGCGGAAAGAGCCAAGCAGTTCCAACTCGCGGGTAATGGCCAAGGAGATCAACACCGGCTGCGGTCCTGATGGCAGGAGCCCCACCATCACCACCTTGCCGCCACGGGTAGCACCCTTGACGGCCGAGGCCAGTCCGAAATGGCTGCCTGAGGATTCAATTACGACATCGGCATCCACGGCAGCAATGGCGTCCGCATCATCACCTTTAAGGACCTCATCGGCGCCAACAGCCCGCGCGATTTCCAGGGGCTTGTCATGCATGTCGACTGCGACGATTCGGGCCGCACCGGCACGCTTGAGAACGGCGACCACAAGCGCACCAATAGGGCCGCTGCCGATCACAAGCGTGGTCTTTCCTTTGACGTCTCCTGCGCGTCCTACCGCGTGCCAGGCAACGCTGGCAGGTTCCACCAGGGCGGCAGTGCGAAGGTGCAGGTTTTCCGGTAGCGGTCGCAGCATTCGCGTGGGCAGGTTGGCGTATCGGCTGAAAGCGCCGTCGGTGTGCGGGTACCGTGCGGCGCTGCCCAAATAGGTACAGCCCGGGGACAGGTTGGGCCGGTCCTCCGGGTATCTGACGTTACCTGAGGCAGGGCTGGCTGGATGGACAGCCACGGGCGTTCCCACGCCGGGGCAAGTACCATCGAATGCCTGCTGGACGACCACCCCTACGATTTCATGTCCAAGGACCATGGGTTCTTGGAGGACGGACTCCCCCGCAGCACCATGCAGCCAGTAATGCAGGTCTGACCCGCAGATCCCACCGTAGGCAACCTCTACTACCGCCTCATGGGGCGCCGGTGCCGTCAGCGGGATGTCCTCGATCCTGAGATCGCCCTTGCCGTGGGCAACTACAGCGGGGCCGGAGGCCGGAAGATGAATGCTCATCAGACCACCACTGTCATTCCGCCGTCGACGAAGATCGTCTGGCCGTTCACGAAATTGGATGCCTGAGAAGCGAGCCATACCGTCGGCCCGGCAAGATCTGCAACGGTACCCCACCGGTTGGCCGGGGTCCGCCCGAGGATCCAGGCGTTGAAATCGGCGTCATCCACCAGGTTTTGCGTCATTTCCGTGTGGATGTACCCGGGCGCTATGCCATTGATCTGTATACCGGAGGCAGCCCACTCTGCAGTCATGGCGCGGGTCAGGTTTCTGAGCCCGCCCTTGGCCGCCACATACGGTGCAATGGTGGGACGGGCAAGGTCCGTCTGAACCGAGCAGATGTTGATGATCTTCCCCTGTCCCCGGGCGATCATGTGCCTGGCCGCTTCCCGGCCCACAAGGAAGGCGCTGGTGAGATTTGTAGTGATCACGCGGTCCCAGTCCTTCACATCCAGGTCCAGCATGGGAACACGGTGCTGGATTCCGGCATTGTTCACCAGGATGTCAAGCGGACCCACGTTCTGCTCCACCCAGGCAATTCCGTCAGCGGCGGCCGTGGCGTCGGTGACGTCGAAGGCCAGGCTGTGGGTCCTTCCCTCCGGGTAGTCGGCAGCCATGGCCTGCCGGGCTGCTTCCAGCCGTTCGGCGTTGATGCCATTGAGCACCACGGTAGCTCCGGCATCCGCCAGCCCCTTGGCCAGGGCGTTGCCGATCCCCCGGCTTGAACCAGTGACCAAAGCAACCCGCCCGGTCAGATCAAAAAGTCCACTCATAGTTTGTACTTCATTCCTTCTTCAGTTGGGCAGGTTCTTCACCGGTCAGTTGCTGTTCGACGTCGCGGCTGCCACGCTCAGGTTTGCAATGGCCTGGCGGACGACGGCGAGGTCCTGGTCTCCGAGTCCTTGGCGCTTAAGTTCGGAATATAGATCGATTGCCGCCGAAGCCATGGGGACGGCAGAGCCAACGGCTTCAGCGCTGGTGAGGACGAAGCCCAGGTCCTTATGCATGAACTTGGCCGGCCCTGTTGGGGCATAGTCCTTGGCGGCCAAGCGGGGGCCAACGTTCTCCAGCACCCGGCTTCCGGCCAGCCCTCCCGAGAGGACCTCGTAAAGCGCCCGCACATCCATTCCGGAGCGTTCCGCGAGTTCGGCCGCTTCGGCGAGTGCCGCCGTCGTGGTTCCCACAATGAGTTGATTGCAGGCTTTGGCGAGCGACCCCGATCCAAGAGGACCCATGCGCCGCACGGTGGTCCCCATTGTTCCCAGGAGCGGCTCGAGCGATTCGAACTGGCTTTCGGTCGCGCCCACCATGATGGCAAGGCTTCCGTTTTGCGCCCCGGAGGTGCCACCGCTGACCGGCGCATCAACTACCGCGGCATGGCCGCCGGATGCCTGGTGAACAATCTCGCCGAACAGTTGGACTGCGGTTGGCGAGACGCTGCTCATGATGACGACGGCGGTGCCCGGCTCCGGTGACTCGTTCCGCCATGACTCGAGCAATTCCGTGGCCGCTTCCTCAATGAGGGGCAGGTCAGGAAGCATGAAGATGATGGTGTCCTCGTTGCGCAACTCTGCAACGCTGGCTGCTCGGCGGACGCCGGAGAGGCCCTCAAAAATGGTGTCGGAGCGGTTCCAGGCGGTGACGTTCCATCCTGCACCGGCGATGTTGGAGGCCATGGGCGCTCCCATGAGTCCTAAGCCTACAAAGCCCACTCGCTTGCTGGTCACGGTAGGTAACACCTCACTTCTTTGTGGTCATCTAGGAGATTTCTGTTCAATATCCTAGCCTCCATTCAGTATGATGAACACTATGACGACTGACGAACTTACCATCGCCATCGCTGTGCCGCTCGAAGCAGAGCACGTAGAGCTGATCCGCGCTGTAGATCCCTCCGTAACAGTTCTTTACGATCCCGAGCTTCTTCCGCCGGAAAGGTTTCCCGCCGATCACGCCGGCGATCCCGGGTTCAAACGCACACCGGAGCAGGAGGAACGCTACTGGGCCATGCTAAACAGGGCCCAAATCCTGTACGGCTTCCCCAACGAGAGCCCGGCCGGACTGGCGCGCATTGCCGGCAGCAACCCCCACCTGCAATGGATCCACGCCATGGCGGCCGGAGCCGGTGGCGCCGTCAAGGCTTCCGGGCTGGACACGGAAACCCTTCAAAAGTTCCGCGTGACAACATCCGCAGGTGTCCACGCGCTGCCCCTGGCAGAGTTCTCAGCCTTCGGCATCCTCAGCGGCTTCAAGCGCAGCGCTGAAATGGCGCAGGACCAGGCCGCCAAAATCTGGCCCGAGCTGAGGACGCCCACCAAGCTTGTCAACGGCTCCAAAGTGGTCATCGCGGGGCTTGGCGAGATTGGCATGGAGACGGCTCGAATCGCCCGGGCGTTGGGGATGAAAGTCAGCGGAACCAAGCGCAATGTTGAAGCCTTGGAGGGGATCGACGAGGTCACCACCAATGAGGGCCTCCCCGTCCTGCTGGCGGACGCCGATGCGGTGGTGAACACGCTGCCCGGCACCCCGTATACGGAGAAGCTGTTCAACAGGGACATCTTCTCCGCCATGAAGCCGGGAACCGTATTTGTCAACGTCGGCCGTGGAACCGTAGTGGATGAGGTCGCGCTGCTGGAAGCCCTTGACAAAGGCCAGGTCTCCTACGCCTGTCTCGACGTATTCGCGGTGGAGCCGCTTCCGCAGGACAGTCCTTTGTGGAATCACCCCAAGGTCCTGGTATCCCCGCACACCTCGGCATTAAGCACCGCTGAAAACCGGCTCATCACGGAACGTTTCTGCAGTAACCTGCGCATATTCCTGGACGGGGGCGACCTCCCCCACCTGGTTGATCCGGTCCACTTCTACTAGGCCGGAAACTACCATCCTGTGGCGCCAAACCACCTCTCGGACAACGTCTCGGTCATGGTCCTGACGTAAGTACTCGAGAGGTGGTTGTCGTCGAGGTACACATACACGTTGCCCACGATGCCCGGACACGACGTGCCGTCGCAGATCAGGTCCGTCATGTCCAGGATGGACAACCCCGTGAAGGTACCCTCCAACTGATCCAAGGGATTGCTTTCAGCAAGCACCGACGACTGATCTGGCCGGCAGCGTGGGTCCTCCACGCCGGACGCCATTGCGCACTCACTAGGGCTGAAGGAGAAGCGCGGGTTGTCCCTCATGGCGATGACCTCAATACCTTGGTCAGTCATCTCGCCAACCAGTTCGTCAAGACCCCAGGTGAGGTCTTCATCAGGCGAGTCCGGAACTGCTGCCGTCCCCACAAGGAAGACAGCATCGGGCTGATGGATACGGATGTGTTCCCTGACGTTTCGGTTGAAGGCGTTGCATTCGTCCCCTACCTCATCCGTTTCGGTCATGAAGGGACAAGCCCCGAATGTGATCGCCTGGACACGCCAATGGTGTTCCTTGGCCAGGGGGCCGATGGCTCCAAGCCACTGCAGCGAATGGGACTGACCCACCACAAAGACGGTCCTGCCGGCGTCAGCACCGACGTCGTTCTGCTGGCACTCTGCAAACAGCACCGGATCCATGGGGCGAAGATCTCCGGTACATTCGCCGTCGAGCCTTCCCCAATCTTCCGGCAGCTGCTCAGGGGTGGGCAGCGTCCGCGCGCCCTCGCTGACTAGAGCGACGTATCCGGGTAACAGCGCACGCGCCCCCGGGTTATCGTCGGCATCCTGCGTGGCGATGATGTTCTTCTCCGCTTGCTGTTGGAAGCCAAACTGCACCATCGGAGCGGCAGCGACCGCAAGACAAACAAATACAGCCAACGCCAGACGCCGGCGCTTGGCTTCCGGCCATTGCCATGCACGCAGGGGCTGCTCCACGAACCGGGTGGTGAGGAACGCGAGCAGTAGGGATGCACCCACGATCAAGGTTCCGGTCATTACGTCCGCGTGGTCTTGGCCAATCAACACCAGGGTAATCACCAACAGCGGCCAATGCCACAAGTAGAGGGCATACGACGTTGATCCCAGGCCTACCAACACCTTGGACGAAAGAATGCGGTCCACACCAAAGCGGCTTCCGGACTGCCCCGCGATGATGACGGCCACCGCCGCGAGGGTCGGCCACAAGGCCACAAAGCCAGGAAACGCGGTCTGGACCTGAAGAAGGGCGCCACAGCTCAGCATGGCAGCCACCCCTACCCAGCCAAGCACGCTTCGCAGGCCCCTGCCGGGCCGAAGATACGGAAGCAACAGCGCCACCAGCGTGCCCAAGGCAAACTCCCACAGCCGGGCAAAGGTATCGAAGTAGGCCAATTCCTGGTTGGCTGCCGTGAAATAGACCGAATATGTCAGCGAAACCGCAAAGATCAGGCCAAAGACTCCAAGCAACACGACCCTATAGCTCAGACCCAAACGTTGACAGACGAAGGCCGTTGCAACAAAGATGGCGGGCCAGAGGATGAATACCTGCCCTTGGATGGACAGCGACCAAAAGTGCTGAAAGGGGCTTGCCAGGCTATGGTCTGCCGCGTAGTAGTTGACCACCTGCCGCTGGAGCAGCCAATTTTCCACATAGAACAGCGAAGCCCATCCCTGGCTGAATATTTCGATCCAACGGGTGCGGGGAATGATGACGTACGTGGCCGCCAGAGTGCCAAGGAGTACCACGACAACGGCAGGCAAGAGCCGCCAGAAAAGATGTAACCAGTGCCGCACCAGTGACACTGGACGGGCATCCTCGTAGCGGTTTACGAAGTGCAGCGTCATCAGGAACGCCGAAATCAACAGGAAGACGTCCACTCCACCGGAAACCCGGCCGAACCAAATGTGGTACGAGACAACCATGAGTACGGCCAAGGAACGCAGGCCTTGGATCTCAGGCCGAAACGCGGTCTTCCCTGCCACGGACCGGACCTGCCCGGTACTTTCCGGTGAAGCAAGGCCCTTGGTCGCCGTCATCGACACGCTCCTCTATCGCTGCACCAATTCTGCACTGCCACCCGGGAATTTCCACCACACTCTGAGCGACTCATTTTGTGTTGAGGCGCAAAGCAGCGCGGCACCCTGTTGACAGAGGGTGCCGCGCTGATTAGTGGTTGTCTATTCCTTGAGCAGGCGCTTCTGCGGAAGCTACTTTGCGTCTTCGGTACTGACGAGATCCCTGCCTGCTGTCTCCGGGGTGAAGAACGTGGTGACGAAGGAGATGAGCGCCAGGACCAGGGAGTAGATGGCCAGGACCAGCCATGATTGATTGGTCGCAGCCAGCAGGATTGCACCGAGCAGGGGGGCTACACCACCAGCCAGCACTGCAGAGATTTCCCGGCTCATGGCCACGCCGGTGAAGCGGTACTGCGAGCCGAACAATTCTGGAAGGAGGGGGCACTGGGGGCCAAGCATCGACTGGACGCCAATTGCGATTCCGACGCTCATGACCACCCATACAAGAGTGACATTGCCGAGTGTGACCAGGTAGAAGGCAGGAACCGCGATGATTGCCTGGAACAGTGCGCCGTAGCGGTAGACGGGGACGCGACCAAACCTGTCGGACAACGCACCGAACGTAACCACCAAAATGGCGGAGAAACCGGCAGCGATCAAAAGCCCCGTCGAGCCAATCTGCGTGTTGCCTACGAACCCGCCACCAGCAGGCATACTCAAGAATGACACCAGCAACGCGGAGTAGATTGAAGAGTTTCCGTTCTCGCCCATACGTAGGCCAATACCCACAAGCACGTTCTTCTTGGAGTGCTTCCATAGCTCCCGGATGGGGCTTTTGACCACGTTCTTGTGCTTCTCCAACTCTTGGAAAGCTGGTGTTTCCTTCAGTTTGAGTCGAATCAGCACAGCGACCACAATCAGAACGAAACTTGCCAGGAACGGCACCCGCCAAAGCCAAGCGTGAACGGCTGTTTGGTCCGCCATCATGAGCACTGTAAAGGTGCCGGCTCCAAGGAGTGTGCCCAACTGAATGCCGACAAACGGCAATGAAGCGAAGAACCCACGACGGCTGCGCGGAGCCACTTCTGAAATCAGGGTGGTGGCGCCGGCCTGCTCGGCGCCGGCGCCGAGTCCCTGGATGATCCTCAGCGTAACCAGCAGAATCGCTCCGAGCATCCCTGCCTGTTCGAAGGTGGGCAGAAGGCCAATGGCAAAGCTTGCTGTTCCCATGAGCGCGATGGTGAGGATCAGTACCATCTTCCTGCCAAACCTGTCGCCGATGTAACCGAAGATCAAACCGCCAAATGGACGGGCAGCAAAGCCAACGCCGTAGGTGGCAAAAGATGCAATCAACGCACCGTCAGGGCCGAGCGGTGAAAAGAACAGCGGACCGAAGATCAGAGCTGAAGCTAAGCCGTAAAGGTAGAAGTCGTAGTACTCCAGCGCGGAGCCGACAGAGCTGGCCAGCGTAGCCCGCCGGAGCTGTTCCGGCTCAACTACAGCATCCTCAGCCTCGGCCGCGAGCTTTTCATTTGCACGAGTTATCACAAGCACTCCCTCAAAATCACCCCAGGCCCCCGTTGGCCCAGCGAGATAGTGATGGCATCACCGCCAAGATCACTATGATGAACAGCGTACAGCTTGCTGGACGCGCTGCCAAGGTTGTAATCAGATTTATTTCGAGAAAGTGGGAACGTGCTAACCCATGGGGTTACCTAGGGAACGCGCCAACTCTTTGAGTTCCTTAACCATGAGGGCACCCTGCTCCTCCGAGTAGGTGGCCTTGAGTGCCGTCACGGACAGGCCCAGGCTTGGGCCATGGGCCCCGTGGGTAGGGACCGGCACGGCCAGGCAGACTACACCCACCGTGGACTCCTCATCCTCGAAGGCATACCCCTGCTTGCGGATGGTGGAAATCTGGGCCTTGAGTTCCTCCGCAGTCTTGAGGGAGTTTGCGGTCATGGTGGGCAACTCCATGCCATCCGGGAACATTGCATCAATATCGTGATCGTGAAGCTGGGCAATCAGTGCCTTGCCGACGCTGCAGAGCGAGACGGGCATCTTGTCGCCGATGTTGGACGTCAACCTGACCGCTGGATGACCCTCGTACCGAGCCAGATAGATGACATGGTCGCCGTCGAGCATCGCGATTCTCACAGTCTCCCCGGAGAGTGTGGGCGCTTGCTCACAGTACTTATAGAACTCTTGCACCTCGTCCAGGCGGCTAAGGTAGGCAGCTCCCAGTTCCACAAGCTTCCTCCCCAAGGCAAAGTCCGCACCCTGGCGGGTGATGAGGCGCGCCTCTTCCAGTGCCAACAGCAGGTTGGATGTAGAGGACTTGGGAATTCCGAGTTCACGCGAGAGGTCGCTCAGCGTCAAACGGCCCGTTGGGGACTCAGCGAGCACCTCCAGCACGGCCGCAGCGCGGGTGACAGCAGGCGCCGGCGACGAAGCGCCCAGCCCTTCGGAACGGGAGGTGCGGGAATCGGCCATGATTCTCCTTCGACATCGCAAATCGGCTGTTCATTCTGCTGAACAATACTCATCATAGTGGAATTGGGGTGCCACAGCAGGGTCAGATGAGCCCCGCAATACGACGCTGGTGAGACCGTACTTTCCAAACCCAAAAGTTCTCTGTATATTCATCTTCGAGCTCTCCACCGCGGCATCCCCCAATAGTCGTGGTGGAGAGCTCATCCATTTCCTGCGCCAGGCTACGCAGCAGCGAGCTCCTCGCCCCGAAGACGCCAGCCCCCACCAGTTCCGTCCCTCACCAATTCCCACGTTGCAATGCCGGATCGTGGGTTGTTCCCCAGACGGACCTGGACTTGCCAGACTTCAATATCAACCCGCCCTTGCCCCCTTGGCATCCGCCGGGACTGCTCCCACCAGGCAACGCGCTCAAACCAGCGCACTGGTTCCACCACCATGCGCCACTCCCGGCCGCCCCTCATGATGATGGCCTGCGCGTCTGGCTCAACCGTGGGGATGTAAACGTGCTCCATGGAAGAAAGCGTAGGGTGGGGGTCTGACATTCAAGATCTGGGTTAGCGGCCAAAATGTGTGTACGTGATTGGCTTGGTTGTCAGTTTCCGCGCGGGTTGTAGGGGCATCCACATGCTTTGAAAGTATGTGGATTGAACGGCACGACGAGTGCGGGACGAACAAGATGGCGTTGTAAGTCCTGTGGTGCATCGAGTACGTAGTCCAGGATTGATGTCACGAGGAAGGCCGAGTTCACCGCATTCCTGGCTTGGATCACAGGCAAGCAACGTCAAGGCGCGCACGCAGCCTCGGAACGGACCCTCCGGCGCAGGAGTATCTGGTGCTGGAACGTAGTCCCGCAGGCAGCTGTGACCGGGGAGATCCACCCCGTGGTCGATGGCACGTACTTCAATGGCTGGTGCGTCCTGGTCGCCTACGCGGGCCGGCACGTCATCGCCTGGCAGTGGTGTGACCGGGAAAAGCACGCCTTATGGGCGGCGCTGCTGCAGCAGATCCCGGCACCGCTCGTCGCCGTCGTGGACGGCCACAAAGGCCTGGAGAGCGCACCGCGGGAACACTGGCCCGAAACGAAAGTCCGACGGTGTCTTTTCCACATCCGCCAGAACATCCGCACCCACCTGATGATGCGCCCGAAACTGGAAGCCGGCAAGGAACTGCTGGCCCTGGCCAAGGCCCTTACGCACGTCACGGACCTTGACCAAGCCGCAGCCTGGACCGGGGAGTTCGCCACCTGGAGACCCGACCAGTCCGCTGGAGGGCGGAATCAACGCAGGGCTCAAACACCTTCTTCTAAGAGAAAATTGCGGCTGAAGAAAGCGATGTAGGGAGCCGTGGTTCTCCAAAGGCCTAACGGCACAAGGCCGGAACATCATCAACCGAGCGAATTTCGGCGCCGCCTCTGCCACCGGGTTGATATTCGCACCACTCCTCGGCGAAGGCTTGTACAGCAACCCAAACTATAGGGGCGGATGCTGCTACAACGAGGATGATGGCCAAGCCCGCCCATACCCACGTTTTACGGGTGGTGACGCTTCGTCGCATCATCACGAATGCCACTAAGCCGGCCAAAAAGGTGGACAGAACGGCACTGACTTGCAGCGCCTGGTTCGACGTAGCCCCGGTCCCGGTGAAGACGGACATGATGGTGGCCCCAGCGATAAGAGCGGATGGAATCGCGGGCAGAATTGCCAGTGAGCAGAAGATCGTAGCCAGGACCACGGCTAGACGTGGTCGATCAGGTCTTACCCTGGCAAATTCGGTGTCCAATATTCCCCCAAGTGTTCGTTGCCCGACGCTACCAGACCACCGCCCCACACTGTTCTGCATCCGGCAGCTCACTTCGTCCCGTAAGCGGTGGCTAACGAGCGCCTCCGCGTTCGATTGGAGATCCCTGAACGTGCGCATAGCGCCCTGTGATCCACCGACTAAAGGGCGCATTCGGGATGGCGGAGATCAATTAAAGCCGGTCGAATGTTAGCGGCCATGAAAAACTGCCTATAGGCGGCCACGAAAGTGCCCACTGACGGCCAGTAAAACTGCCCACCGGTGGCGATAAGATCTGCCCACTTCCTTACTGAACCGACCGCGCCCTAAGCGGCGGGAGCCTCTCACTGGGGTTTGATGACGGTGTCTAAGCGCACCAAAAGCGAACCAGGAAGAGGCCCTGTATGAAGTCTGACGGAGAAATCATGGAAAGTGGTGACGTGGTGGTTGTGTGCAGGCGGTCAGGTGGGTCCCGTCGTCCACTTGTGTGCGGGAAAAGCCCGAAGGATTTAGCTTTTGCCTTGCACCAGTGGACGAGGGGCCAGATACGATTCTTGACGATTGCTGATCAGGAACAATCGGCTTCTAGTTTGTCACCGGATCTGTCGTGGAAGCGTTCTTCTTGATCCATCCATATGGATGCAAGTTATCTCCTCCCCGCCAAAATCCGCCGTAGTTCCAAGACTGGTTTTCCGCCATCTCGATGACACGGAGGACGGCGTCAGCAATCTGGTGATTTGGGAGATCTCCGAACACCGCAGCCCGAACGTCTTGGTCACCTTCGAACCGCTGGATAACCGGTTCGACTCTGTGCTGATGGTAGGCCGCACAACTTGGATAGAACGCAGCTGATGATGATCCGTCGCCGACTGCCGCTAAGGACAGACAACACCATAGAAAATCAAACTGACACAGGGAATCAAGAAACTCCTCCACGGAATCGGCGGTATCCGGTAGCTGAATGTCCGGTCGGAGCTCGGGGTGCTCCAGAAGCAATTCTGCGGAGAAAGCTATGAGATTTCCGCCCTTCCCCGATTCATCAGATCGAATAAACAGATTCGCGCGGGAGGCCTCCGTTAGGCCATGCCGGATCCACGACCGATATGAGTATGTGTCGTCACCAATTCGTCGCAGAACGATGAGCGGGATTGCTTCGTACATCCCACTGCGGACGGCTGCGGCCCCGACCGCCATTATGCGAAGAACTATTTCTAGCCACTTAGCCGGCGCCCCCGGCTTTCCATTCGTCCTGGTTGGAGCAAGGAGGTGGGTTTGGTACAAGTCATAGAGAACGTCCATGGATTGCTTCACTACGGCCAAGTCACTGAGCAAAAGGGCTTCCACCGCAGCTGCTGCAACCCGATTCAGGGTTGTCGTTTGCTCTTCGTCAGCGGCTGAAAGATAGACACTTTTCGCAGTTATGAGGAAGCGCCGAATTATCCGCTCATTGTCTTGAAGCAGAGCAGCTCGAACCGATTCCGTGAAAGTTGTAGCGTCCATGGCAAGATCCGGCACAACGGGCGAAGGCGCGGCCGATGCGCCAAAGCCTTGGACCACTCGCCGCAGCAACTCGTCACTGTCGTGGCGGGCATCAGCACGTTCGTAGTCTCTGAAATTACTTAGAACTTGTCTCCACGTCTGATGCGTGACCAATGCGTTCGTGGTTCCCATCCGGGTGAAGACCGTACCTTCGTTAAACCGAACGATCGGCTTTCCGCCAGCTGGGCTAGGCACCATTCCTGCCTTGGACATAACAGCGGGAATGCCATCCGCTGGCGGCGCTATGTAGATGACCACCATGCACGCCTGGACGCCCTTGACCGTAAGCGTGTGCACCTGGGACCGAATATCCACTGGCGCATCAACATATCCTCTAACGATCTGAGTGAGCGCTGCGGAGTCGAACATCTCTTTCGTAGGGACAACCGCGTCCTGCGCGGGAGTACCATCGTCGTTTGCTCCAATTACGAGGTACCCACCTCGAGGCATGTTCATCATGGCCGCGCAGTCTTTGACGAAATCGAGTTTCTTGATCGGTTCGCGAAGGTCCAGTTCTTTCTTGAAATCCAAGTAGGGTTTTTCCGCGCCAAGAGCAAGAAGCTCCCCGAGCTTTTCCTCGCCAACCTTGCCGTCATAAGTAAAGGGGGGTACAGGCCCGGGCAGCCCGGATGCAGCTTCGCTCATCCCCTGATCTTAGGTAATGACTCCACCAACGCGCCGTAGCTTCGTTAGTCGAGTTCAGGGTCCGCTGTCGAGCTTCGCTTCCAGTCGATTCCATCGAGGAGGTAAGTCATGGATACGGTAAAACGATCCAGAGGTTTTCCACTGAGCTCTTCGGCACGACCTGGAACAGGCTCGATGTCTATAACCTGCTTGAACGGGTCGCCGGCGGCAGCAACGGTAAAACTGGCGGGAAGCGGGACTATGGGTTTGAGCCTTGAATCAAGAGAGATGCTTTTAATGACGGCGTCGTACCTAGAGTGGTTCTCCACTACTACGTAGATACTGTTCATCTCCTGTGTAGCGTCCTGTCCGAAGCCACCGCCGCCTCTAAGGGAGACCTTCACCCTGTCCGCCTCTGTGACCCGCTGCCGGTCACGTTCAGCCGCTTCTGCCACTTCCTTTTGATGTTCCTCTTTACGAGACCGCTCGCGCTCTGCTTGGTCTGAGCGAAAGCTGCTAACGGCCCAAAGCAGCGTAAGAACTGTTGCTATCGCTCCAAACCACGTCCCGGTCGCTTCAATCCAATCCGGCGTCCAATTCTTGACCAGCAACAGAGCGAACGATGCCCCAAGAGTGAGCCCACCGAGCCCCCAGATAGCGTGAACGAGGACTCTAATTTGACGTGAAGGCACCGCTCCAGAGTAGCGACAGATTATGCCTATCCGTTCGACTGTTGCTTGGCGAGGGCGCGGCTTACGCTCATCCGTCCCACGCCGAGTACCTGGGCGATTTCTGTGATGGGTGTTTTCGTCGCGTGCATGGTGCGGGCTGCTTCCACCTGTGCGGGGGTCATCGTGGAAGGCCGGCCGCCCACGCGGCCGCGAGCACGGGCGGCTTCGGGTGTTGGCCAAGTGCCGGCGGGTTGGTGCGCAGCTTCTCCGCCCATCCGCTGAGCCGGGATTTCAGTTGTGCCAGTTCGTGTTCTCCGACGCCGTACTCCTGCACTCGAATAGTGCTGGAGATGCGCTTTACTTGGTCGAGCTGCGCGGCGAACATTCCGACGTCGAAACCGGGGTCGCGGTCAGCTGCGATGTCGAGCAGTTGCCCGTCAGTGAATCGCTTGGATTCCCTGATGGCATCAAGGTCAAGGTAGTCGCGGACTTCAGCGCGGCTGTAGACAGCAACGACTTTGCTTCCCACGGCGTCCTCCAGGCTCAGGACCGGGCCGATGGAAAGGGTTACCGGCTCGGCTGCGCGCCAGTCGACGCCAAGGTCCACTTCCACAGTTTGGCCGGCAGGGGATGCGACAGAGAAGTTCGCGAACTGCGGTGCGTTGCGCACCTCCACTACCTCGAGGCCACGCTCCCGCATCGCGGCCGTGAGGCGTTGTGTTGAAAGCGCGAAAGCCTCGGTGGTGGTGACGGAGGTGAACAGGTCGATGTCCTGTGTGGGACGGTCGATGATCCCGTGTTCCCTTATGGCTCCGGAGCCTGCCAATGCGAAGCCTCCGCTGGCCAAAGCATCAAGCGCCAGGCGCGTGACATCACGTTGGTAATCGACGTCCGACATTAGGAGTGCCGCGCCAGCTGCGGGAATTTGTTCTCCCACAAATCGCGGACGCGAACAGGAAGCATCAGCTCGTCCCACACCTTCATCAAGAGGCCGGCGTTGAGCAGCTGCTCCTGGTCTGCCCGCGTACCTTCCCGCAGGATCGCCTGATAGGCCTTGAACACACCTTCGGGTTGCCCTAGATCGCAGTCCGCCTGCGGACCCCAGTACACGTGGTGAGGCAGCGTCAGAACGCCCTCCCCCGGCCCCTGCAGGGCATCAAGGCTTCCGGCCACCTCGTAGGGGATCACGTCCTGTATCAGGACCCGTGGCTCGTTCGAGTGGTCGCCAGTGCGCCTGGGCTTGAGGGTCGGCATTGGTCTCTCCTGTAGACGCGGCGGAAGTTGCCGCTGCGCTTAGGTTAGCAAGAGTGCACGAAACTCAACACAGCGTGCCGTTGTTCATTCTTAGGTTTCGTGCAGTCTTTCGTGCAAAAGCTGGTGATTGAAGGCCCCTACATGTGTCATTTTCAGAAGCTAACTGCACAAATGTCAGAAGTCCCCTGCACGGCCCCCGTTTGGGGCTTGTCTAACAGCTGCGCCGAGTCCTAGGTTCCAAGCGATGGCTCGCTTTCACGGGCACCTACCCTGGCGTCGTCTCGGCTGAAAGAACTGATGTCCAGCGTTAGGCTGCCCAAGCCAGATTGGTTTGGCCCCTTGGGGAAGTTGCCTTCTCCGTGTGAACAGAAGTTGGCTACGGAATGTCCGAAGCGATCTGCACTGCCAAACGGTGTTACGGCACAGAATCTTGCCAGCAAGGGCCTTAGAATACAGAGACATTGGATGTGGGATGACGTGGAGTCACAAAAAATTCTCCCGCAGGGGAGAAATTAGCGCTAATGTCGTCGCAAGGACCAGGCCAATGGGGCGGGTGCAGCGAAAGGACGAACTGCCGTGGCAATGATTCAGTGTCGTGAGTGCGGTAACACGGTTTCGGATTCAGCACGCACATGTCCGAATTGCGGAATTGATTCGCCTGGTGGGTCGTGTGAACTTGTTATAATTCGTCCAAGTCTTGGCGGTGGAGCCATAGGGCTGACTGTCTATGTGGACAATACGTTGTACGGAGACATCAAAGCTCGAAAATCAATGACGATACCGGTTTCAGCTGGCCAGCACCATGTCCTCGTAGAGACATCACGCGGGAAGACCGGAACGACCACAATTGACGTAACCCCTCAATCTCCGGGGAAGCTCACTCTCGGCATCAGTCAGCTTACCGGTGGAGTCAAGTTCTCCTAGAGGTACCCTGAGCCGACAGGAGCGATTTGTCCAGCACGAGGCCTTCCGTTTTGCCTGATGTCCGCGCCTGCTTCTGCACCTCTCCCACTGAGCGGACGGATTCAGTTGCCTAAGCAGGTTACGGCTTCTGTCGCCGTCGCACTCTTGGTGGCCGTGCTTATCGGCGCCATATTACGCAAGACTGTTCCCGCCTATGGAGGTGCCCGTTCATGGGCTGACTTTGGAAAATATTCTGCGCCAGATGGAATTGCTAATTGGATTTCACCAGCGCTTGTCCTCGTAGCATCAGCTCAGCTACAGGATGGAGTATTTCCGATACTGCGCGGTGTTAGTTTCCAAACGTGGTGCATCGTGTCTGTTGTAGCTGGTCTGGTCTCGACATTGACGGCGGGACCAGTCCTGCGCACTGCGCGAGACCTCGTACTTTCGTTGTGCGCTGGTCTGCTGGCTGTTGTCATGGTTTGGGAATACGTTACTGCTAGTCAAGCATCTCCACTGCCCGCAACCGCCATGATCAGTATCTTCGCACTCATGTTTCTGGTGGGTGTGGTCCTCAACATTCTGAGAACCTTCAATATCCCGAGGCTTGGCCTCGCTGCCCTGGGGGCTGTAGAAATACTGCTCTTCTTGATTTATCCCTTCAACATCGAGGTTCTCCTCGAAGCACCTATTGAATTGAACCTCCTCTTGCTCGTGGTTGCTGGGCTACTCGGTGCTGCCGCGGCAGCAGCGCCCTCCTTCCTGATACCGCTCGCCGGCATAGCGATTTTCGCCTCGGAAATCGGTGTCAACGTCTACCTGTGGATTAGCGCTCAGGGCCGCCCAAGTGACGTTGACTGGACAGGGGCCACAGTAATCATCGGAACTCAGGTAGGCGCGGCCTTGGGTCTCCTTGTTCGAGGACTTGGCCGCAGCAGACTTTAGGTACAGGCCTAAACCGCAGATGAAGTCGAACCTAGACTGCCCCCAACAGATCGACGCTCCGCCCAGGGGTAGAGGTTGGCTGGGCCGACGGCCCGGCCTAGCCATAAGGCCCACGTCATAACCGTGCAGGCGACTCAGAAACGCGCCCTCTGGGCAGAGGACTCTGGAGCAGAAGGGAGTGCCTTGCACGGCACTTCTGACATTTCCGTGTCCATACTCGTTTGCACCAACCCCGGGATTCCGCGAGATCAAGTGCAGCTGGCTTCTGAAAATGACATGGGAAGTGTCGTTTTCAGAAGCTGACTGCACTGAATGTCAGAAGTCGACTGCACTGGCGAACAGCCTTGAGGGAGCATCTGGGATTGCAGTGAAGTTCGAAGACTTATGCGCGCGAGTCGTTCGAAAATGCCCTGCAACTTGCGACGGACCATGAACTGTGGACTGTTGATCGACGTAGCGGGTCCCAAATCACGGTCCTCACATCATTCCCTAGTACAGATGGAACACGTTTTCCAGACTCCACATAATAAAAATTGCAATCGCAAAAGGGGGCACAAGATAGAGCACGAACATACTGCCGCCACCTCTGCCCGGAGGCCTGTACCGCTTTGTCATTTCATTCCTTCTCATCCGAGCAAGCTTCTGCGAACGCCCTATCCCGATGTGGGGAACTTTACCCGACCGCTTCAGGCACCAAGACTGGCGGATAAGGCCATTTCCCGAAGTTCACGAGGCCATAGCAGAGGGCTGCCAACAGTCCGGAGATTCCGTCCTGAACCACTTGAGACGGATTCAGTCAGTCGGGACGCGAGGCATGAAGTGCCCCGACCCATGCCCGATAGAGGATCCTTGGCCGGACATGGCGTGGCGGCTCGATAGAAGTCCACTTCATTTCTTCGATTGCGCCACATATGCTCAGATCGAACCTGCCCAAGATGCGTATACCCGGTAAGTGCGTGTCCTGCCCGTAGTTTGGTGAGGGTGGTTGCCTGTTCGAGCCAGGCCAGGTCCGGGAGGACCACCGCTCTACGGGAGCGATCGGGGACTCCGCCCAACTCCAAGCGCCCGTATGCCGATCCGTTACCGGGCAGCCGTGCTGGTCCGTACAAGCCAGTCATTAACTAGGGCGGCGGTGATTTCCGGGCGTTCAAGATGAGCGTTATGGCCAGCGGAATCCAGTACCGCGTAGGTTCCTCGGACG
>NZ_JAPSHI010000051.1:0-7604 GCF_031180005.1 Paenarthrobacter sp.
CGCTCCGAGGATGACTGCCAGCGCTCCAGCATGACCAGTCCACTGAAGACCAGGAAAACTCCGAGACCCAAAATGGCACCGGCCATGGAGACATCTGCTGCCCGGCTTGATGAGCTGTTCGTGGAGCCATGCATGGGGTGTCCTTGAGGGTTGTGCGCGATAAGCAGCAGGCTGCTTCCAGCAGTTTCAGGAGCTAAGCAATCCCGAAGATGGCGGGCTTTGATGCTGTTTGATGCAGTTTGATGCTGTTCAGTACCGATAGGTTCAGCCTGCAGCACTTAGTCCTTTTTGTCTAGGGCTCTGTGGGAACGTTGACGGCGGCTGAGGCACCCCCTACGCTTGCGCAATGCGATGGGATTCCCTCTTCGAAGACCTGGAGGCGCAGCTGTGGGCGGAAGACAGGCTGAACTTCGAGAGTGAGATTTCGGAGCGCGCCCGGGTGGAGGATGCCGCCGTCGGCCTATCTGACCGCTTGCGGGCGTCCACAGGCCAGCTCATAGGGGTCGGCCTTCTGAGCGGCGCAGTCATCGAAGGTACTTTGGCGCATGCCGGAGCGGAAGCCTTGCTGATCAACGACGGGCGTCACCAGGTTCTTGTGCCCTATACGGCGGCCACCCGCTACGAAGGACTGGGGCGCGGTGCCCAGGGCGAACCCTCCGCTGCGCGTAGGAATTTGGGGATGGCAGGTTCTCTTCGCGCCCTGGCCCGTGACCGGGCGGAGCTGGCGATCAGTCTTCTGAGATATGACAGCCAGCCGGTAGTACATGGAGTGGTGGACAGGGTAGGACGGGACTACTTCGACCTCGCGATAGTGCCTCCCGGCGAGGCACGCCGCCACGGCAATGTGTCCCGGGTGTGGACCGTACCGTTTGCGTCGTTGGCAGCTATCAGATCGCTGCGCGACCCGGGATAGCCACACCGGCATAGCTACAAAGATGCCCGGCTACACGGCTACACGGACTTCGACTTGGCTTCCTCGATCATCCGGCTTGCTTCGGCGTACCGCTCCTCGATGTATTGCTCCAGCATTTTTTCTTCAACACGCCACTGTCCGCGCCCGCCAACCTGGATGGCCTTGAGCTCTCCGCTGCGGACCAGGGCGTAAGCAGCGGGCGAATTGATCTGCAACTGTTCTGCTACGTCGGCGAGTGTAAGAAAGCGGGGCATGGATCCATTTTGCCACCGATACCGCCGTGGCGATGCGTTTATCCACAGTTTGTGCCAACGGCGGCCTGTGACTTCCGGTTAAGGGCCGATGCCGTGACAATGGGGGAGTCCGGACGTGGTCCGGCCGCCGAGGTGAACCAGGGGGAACACAATGACCGATGCGGCAGCACAAGAAGCAGCCCGGCTGAAAAAGCCATCGTGGAGGGATCCGCGACTGCTGGTGGGGATACTGCTGGTGCTGGCCTCGATTGGTGGAGTGGTGGCCTTGGTCGGCAGTGCTGACCAGACGACCGAGGTCTATGCCGCAAAGGATGCCATCGGCGTCGGAGAGGCGCTGGCTGAAGACAGCCTGACCAGGGTGAAAGTCCGGCTGGGCGATGTGGAGGGGCTGTACTTTCCCGTCTCGGCGGGCCTGCCCGAAAACCTCGTCGCACTTCAACGGGTGGGCAAGGACCACCTCCTGCCGCGTGAGAGCCTGGGCCTGGCGGACGAGCTGGATCGGAAACCTGTAGCCGTTACCGTTCAAGAGGGGCTGCCCGAGCAGGCTGTGGCCGGAACCAGGGTCGACGTCTGGGTCGCACTGCCTGACGCGGGAAACGGCTTCAGCGAACCCGCTCTTCTCCTGGCCGGTGCCGAGATCGCACAGGTTACGCCAGGTTCTACCGCACTGGGCGCAACCAGGTCCACGGAGCTCATGGTTCTGGTCGGCGACACCCAGATGCCCGCCCTGCTGAACGCGCAAGCCAACGATGCCAGGATCGCCGTCGTCTGGAATCCCGGAGGCCGCCCGTGAGTATCCCGGTCGTCACCGTCGGCCAGTCCCGCGATGACCTGGTGGGTGGGCTGGAACGGTTGCATGGGCCGGTAACCGTGGTGCGGCGCTGTGCGGAGCTCGCGGAACTGATGGCGGCCTGCCAGAGCGGGCTGGCCCGGGCTGCAATAGTGGCCGAGGGCAGCGAGGAACTGACGGCGTCCCTCGTGGACAGGCTGGGTGCGGTTGGCGTTGTGATTATTGCCCTGACCGACAACCCGGAGGAGGCATCCAGGCTTCGCGGACTGGGGGTGGCGTCAGCACCGTCAGGTGTAAAGCCGGCCGCTTTGGCAGGAACAATTTCCGACGCCGTAGCGCGCCAGGCCCAGCACGGCAGCAGTGCCAGCCCCAGGCCCGGCAGCCTCGCGGACCCGGGGGCTGCGGCGACAGTGGTGCTGGGTGGGACCGAGGAGTACCGGACCCCGGCCGGGCCGGGACGTATCATCGCCGTCTGGGGTCCGGCTGGTGCCCCGGGCCGGACATTCGTCGCTGCGAACATGGCCGCGGAGCTGGCAGCGGAGGGGAACAAGGTCCTGCTGATAGATGCGGACAGCTACGGCGCCAGCATTGCGGCAGTGCTAGGACTGCTGGATGAGTCAGCGGGATTTGCGCAGGCTTGCCGGCTTGCTGACCAGGGGCTTCTTGACACCAAATCCCTGGACAGGCTTGCCGTGTCCGTCGCTACCAAAGCCGGAACTTTTCGTGTCCTGACCGGCATCACCAGGGCGGGACGATGGACGGAATTGCGGCCGGCAGCGCTCGCAACGGTTTTTGGGCACGCCCGCGAACTGGTCGACGTCGTGGTGGTGGATGCAGGCTTCTGCCTTGAGAGCGACGAGGAACTGAGTTTCGACACCATGGCTCCCCGCAGGAACGGAGCAACCCTGCGCTGTCTTGAGCTGGCAGACACGGTCTACGCCGTAGGAGCCGCTGATCCGGTTGGCGTGCCACGGCTGGTCAGGGGACTGGCGGAACTGGTCCAAGCCGTGCCCGCCGCTACGCCCCGGGTGCTCTTCAACAAGGTACGGCCCGGAACCGTAGGCCGTGATCCGGAACGCCAGCTTCGTGAAGCGTGGGACAGGTACGGTCCTTCCGCGGCCATCTCTGCTTTCCTGCCCTGGGACCAGAAAGTCGCCGACGCGGCCCTGCTGGCAGGATCGCTTCTCCTGGAAGTCGCTCCCGACAGCGCCCTACGGCAATCGATCTCCAACCTCGTTTGTGCACCCCGACAGCAAAGCAGGCGTTCTTCTGTTCCCCTATCTACAGCACGCAGGAGGGCAAAGGCATAGGCTCACAGTAAGAGCTGCAAAGAGGCAGCACCGAAAGAGCTTTTGGAGGCGTTTGTCGATGTCGTCTGGATCCAACGTTGCGGATCACCCGGTCCTGGACAGCTCCGAGGGAAGCTTCCTGGCCGACTATTACCAGCACCTTCCGGCCGACGACGCCGATGCGTACCCGCCGGGGTTGCTTGAGCAACGGGCTTTCGTCCACCGGCGCCTCGCTGAGGAGCGCCTCCCGGGCAACGCCATCGTATCGATTGTCGATGAGGATGAACGCAGCGTCGTCTACGTTGTCACGGATGACATGCCGTTCCTGGTCGACTCCGTCAATGCCGAACTGGTCCGGCAGGATCTGGCCATTCATCTGGTGATTCACCCGTTGTTTGTCGTCCGGCGGAACCGTGAAACCGGGAAGCTCGTGGGTACCGACCGGGTGCCTGCACATATGGGTATCTCCAGTGGTGACACCGCCGCTATGCCGAACCTCTCGCACCTCATAGGGGTAGGGGATAACGCCTCCCACATGGAGTCCTGGATCGCCGTCGAAATCGACCGGCCCGCCGACAGCCGCCGCGAGAACCTGATTGCGGGTCTGGAAAAGGTCCTTGCCGACGTTAGGGCCGCCGTCGAAGATTGGCCGTTGATGCGGGCAAAGGCCCGTGAGATAGCTGACGGACTGCGGGAGGTGGCCCATCCTGAGCACATCTCCGAGATCCGTCAGGCAGAGGAACTGCTCCGTTGGCTGGACGAGGGCAACTTCACGTTTCTTGGCTACCGGGAGTACGACCTCGTTACCGTCGACGGCGAAGACGTGCTGGAGATGCGCGAGGACAGCGGGCTCGGACTGCTGCGGTCCCGCCGCGATACTCCGCATATCCAGCACCTGACGGAGACCGGCCGCCGCAAGGCACGGGAAAAGCGCGCCCTGATCATTACCAAGGCGAATTCACGGTCGACGGTCCACCGGTCCGCGTATCTGGACTACATCGGAATCAAAAGCTTCGACGCGGCGGGCAATGTCAACGGAGAACGCCGCTTCATCGGGCTGTTCGCCACAAGCGCCTACGCAGGATCAGTCCGCGAAATACCCATTGTCCGCGAGAAGGTTAAGGCCGTCCTGGACACCTCCGGTTTCCCGCCGGACTCGCACTCCGGCAAGGACCTGCTCGGGATCCTGGAAACCTATCCACGCGATGAGCTATTCCAGATGGACGTTCCCGAGCTCACCGAAACGGCAGCGCGGATTCAGCGGCTTCAGGAGCGGCGGCGGACCCGTCTGTTCCTGAGGCCGGACATCTACGGCCGCTTCATGTCGGCCCTGGTTTTCCTCCCCCGGGACAGGTACACCACCAACGTGCGGCTGCGCATCGAGGAAGAACTGCGCGCCACTTTCCAGGCGGAGTCCATAGACTACGAGGCCCGCATGACCGAGTCCGCCCTTGCCCGTCTGTTCTTCCGGATCCGGTTGCCAAAGGACGCGGATGTCAGCCACGTCAACGCGGACGAATTGGAAAAGCGCCTGGTCAGGGCCGCCCGCTCCTGGAGTGAGGGCATCACCGAGGTGCTTCGTGACCGCCTGGGTGACGAACGCGGCAAGAAGCTGGCTGCGTTGTGGGCAGAGGCGTTCCCGGCAGGATACCGGGTCGACTACGAGGTCGAAGATGCGCTGGAAGACATCGAGCGGTTCGAACGCTACGGCGCTCAAGCTGAGGCCGACGGCAGGCCCGTACCGGAAAAGCCCGGGGTGCACGTTTACCTTCCCCCCGGAGCCGGGGAATCACTGGAGGAAGATGCCCGGGTCAAGCTCTACATGCTTGAACCCCGCAGCCTCAGCAGGATTCTGCCGTACTTCCACCATCTCGGACTGGAAGTCCTTGATGAGCGCCCGTTCGAAATTGAGACTGCGGACAACCGCGACTTTTTCCTCTACGACCTCGGACTGAAATACCCGGCCGGTGTTGATCCGGTACAGACCGGCGGGCTGCTGGCCGACTTCTTCGGTGCCGCAGTAACGGGGGAACTGGAGTCAGACAGTTTCGACCGGCTGGTGCTGCGCGAGGGGATGACCTGGCGGTCCATCACGGTCCTACGGGCGTACGCGAGGTACATGCGCCAAATGGGCAACACCAATTCGTTCGAATTCATGGCCGACACCCTCCTGGCGAACCCGAAGGTCACAAAGGGGCTCAGTGCCCTCTTCGCCGCCCGTTTCGATCCCGAACTGCACGACTCCGAGCGGGATATGGGGCAGGAAACAGCCCGCAAAGAGCTCATTTCCGCTATCGACGAGGTAGCGACGCTCGACGCCGACCGGGTTCTGCGCACGTTCCTTAACCTCATCGAATCGACGCTGCGCACCAACTATTACCAGGAGAAGGAGTACCTCAGCTTCAAGCTGAACCCCGAAAACATCGAGGGCCTCCCGTTCCCTCGTCCGATGTTTGAGATCTGGGTGTACTCCCCGCGGGTGGAAGGCGTGCACCTGCGATTCGGCAAGGTCGCAAGGGGCGGGTTGCGCTGGTCTGACCGCCGTGAAGACTTCCGCACCGAAATCCTCGGTCTGGTTAAGGCGCAAACCGTCAAGAATGCCGTGATCGTCCCCACGGGAGCCAAAGGCGGGTTCTTTGCGAAGCGTCTTCCTGATGCTGCAGTGGACCGGGCTGCCTGGATGGCCGAAGGCGTGGAGAGCTACAAGACGTTCATTAGGGGTCTTCTCGATCTGACGGACAACCTCGTTACCGGCACGGACGGCGAGCGGCTTGTGCCGCCGTCGTCGGTTGTTCGGCACGACGGCGATGACTCGTACCTGGTGGTCGCGGCAGATAAGGGGACGGCGACCTTCTCCGACATCGCCAACGGCCTCGCCGCCGAGTACGGCTTCTGGCTGGGGGACGCCTTCGCCTCCGGGGGGTCTGTGGGCTACGACCACAAAGCGATGGGCATTACGGCCCGGGGTGCGTGGGAGTCGGTTAAGCGCCACTTCAGCGAACTGGACGTGGATACGCAGTCGGAACCCTTCACCGTGGTGGGCGTGGGCGACATGTCCGGCGACGTCTTCGGCAACGGCATGCTGCTCTCCGAGCACATCAGGCTGCTGGCCGCGTTCGACCATCGGCATATTTTCCTCGATCCCACTCCGGATGAGGCGGTTTCCTTCGCCGAAAGGCGCCGGCTGTTCAATTTGCCCCGGTCCTCCTGGGATGACTATGACAAGTCGCTGATCAGCGAGGGCGGCGGCGTGTACCCCCGGCAGGCGAAATCCATTCCCATCAGTCAGCCCGTCCGGACTGCCTTGGGCCTTCCCGAAGATACTGTCCGGCTGAGCCCGCCCGAATTGCTGAAAGCCATCCTGCTGGCGCCGGCCGATCTGCTGTACAACGGCGGCATCGGCACCTATGTCAAGGCCAGCACCGAAACCAACGCCTCGGTGGGGGACAAGGCCAACGACGCTATCCGGGTCGATGGCCGGGACCTGCGTGTGAAGGTTGTCGGCGAAGGTGGAAACCTCGGCATGACCCAGCGCGGGCGGATCGAGGCAGCACTGCAAGGCGTCATCTTGAACACCGATGCCATCGACAACTCTGCGGGGGTGGACTGCTCCGACCACGAGGTCAACATCAAGATTTTCGTTGACCGCATGGTGGCTGCCGGCAAGCTGTCCGCCGATGAGCGTGCCGGGTTCCTCGCGTCAATGACCGACGAAGTGGGCCGCCTGGTGCTGCAGGACAATATCGACCAGAACATCCTGCTGCTCAACGACCGGATGCGGGTTGCGGAGTGGAGCCCCAGCTATGAGCGGCTGATGGATTGGCTGGAAGCCCGTGCCGACCTGAACCGCGACCTGGAAGCCCTTCCCAGCACCGCTTCCTTGCACGCACGCCTGGAGCAGGGCCAGGGCCTGACCTCCCCGGAGCTGTCAGTGCTGGCTGCGTACGCGAAGATCGAGCTGGCCACGGCACTGCGGGACAGCAATCTGGCCGACGATCCGTGGTTCCGCAGCACACTGCGGTCCTACTTCCCGCGCCAACTCCAGGAGCGGTTCGACGCCGAACTGGATACCCATCCGCTGCGCAGGGAAATCATCGCCACAGTGGTCGCAAACGACATGATCAACATGGGCGGCATTACCTTCGTCTTCCGGGTCATGGAAGAGACGTCCGCCAGCGAGGTCGCGGTTGCCAAGGCCTTTGTTGCCATGCGGGAAATTTACGAGCTCGATGCCATGACCGAGCAGCTGAACAGCCTGCCGGCGTCGTTCCCTACGGAGCGCTGGAGCACGGTACACCTGGATATCCGGCGGCTTCTGGACAGGGCGGTACGCTGGCTCATCTCCGAAGGCGGGACGT
>NZ_JAPSHI010000034.1:0-27370 GCF_031180005.1 Paenarthrobacter sp.
CAAGTGCGGGGCCGGCGAGCGCCAGCAGTGCTGCCACCAGCACCGCGGACATAAGCGTAATCATCACCCAGCCGGGCACGTCGCCCCGTTCCGGATGGCTATCGGGAAGGCTTGTTGCCGCGCCTTGATTGAACAATTCTTCAGGGTGCTCATGCTGCTGTTTTTTACTCCGAAGGCCGGTGTTCAGCTGGGCAAGGAGCGTTGCCCCAAGTGACAGGAACAGCACTGTCCAGCGTATCCGCAGGTTCCTCATGATTTTCCGTCCTATTCCTGGTTTTGGGTTGAGTACTGAAGTCACTTCGAGCCCGCCGTTCTGCACGTCATAAGCCGAGGTTGATGGCGGCGATACCGGGAAATACTGCGAAGACAACCGTCAACGGGAGTACGCCAAACACAAGCGGCACCATCATGGCGATCTCCTTCTTGCCGGCTTCTTCCATCAGGTTCCGTTTGGCAGTATCACGCACGTCCTGTGCCTGGGCGCGCAGGACGTCGGCCAAGGGCGTCCCCCGCTCAACTGCCACCACAATGCCGTCGACGAACCGGACGAGGGGCGCCAGATCCGTTCGCGCGGAAAAGTCCTGCAAGGCCTGTACAAGTGGTTTTCCTGCCCGTGTTTCCGCAAGTACCTTGGCAAACTCTCCTGCGAGCTCTCCTTTGCCCAGGCGGCAAACCCGATCCAGGGCGCCGGTTGCACTCTCTCCGGCGCCGACAGCGAGTGCCATGAGTTCCGCAAGGCTCGGGAACTCGGCCATCATCTTCGATTCCCGACGGCGGATCTGAACGCCGAGCCAGTAGTCACGGAACATGAAGCCGCCGATCGTGCTTCCAAGGACAGCGGCAACGGCAAACAAGGGGTTGAATCTGTTGGCGGATGCGCCGAGGATGACAAAGGCAACGGCCCCTCCAAGAGCCGCCGCAGCCCACAACAATTGTTCGGCGCGGAAATCGACGGCAGATTTGTTGATGCCAGCCTGCGCCAGCCTTCTGGCAGTAGCTTTTGACGCAGGATTCAGCCGGGTAAGAGCCGCGAGGGTGTCATGCAGGACCGGCTTGACGATCCGTCCCAGCGGCCCTAACGGAGTCACGTTCCGTTCTTCCACCAGCAACAGCCGCGACCCCGTATTCTGCATCTTCAATTGGGGCTCAATGCGCTGCGTGAAAGTGGTCGCGCGCAGGAAGGGGGACCGAAAGATCACCAGCCACAGGCCCGCGCCCAGGAGAACTCCGAACAAAACTGCGGCCGGCGAAATAGTCACTTCAACACCCGTTCGTCCTGGGGAAGAGCGCCAATTCGGAGCATTACCGAGTAGCAGAGCAAGGAGACGACCAGGCCGCCGAGCAGGACGCCGGCCCCCATTGGTGTGTTGTAAGCGTTCACGGCCTCGGGCCTTGTGGCAAGAAGCATCAGTACGATCCAGGGCGCTGCGACTGCGAGCCGGGCGGCATTGATCGTCCACGACTGCCGTGCTTCCAACTCGCTCCGTGTCCGAGCGCTTTCCCGCAGAAACTCAGCGAGCGTTCCCAAGAGTTTTCCCAGATCGGAGCCGCCGACTTCCCGCGTCAGGCGGAGCGCTTCTATGATCCTGTCCGCAACAGGATCAGCAAGACGGTGCTTAAGCCGGTTCAGTGACGCCTCGAATTGGCCCCCTGCACGGTAGTCCGCACCGAAGTCGCGAAATAAAGTCCGTAGTTCTTCAGGCCCTTTCTCTCCCAACTGGATAAGCGCCTCCGGAAGTGACAAACCGGCGCGAATAGCCGATCGCAGGTGGTCGACGACGTCCGGCCAGAGGGTGCGCAGCAAGGCGGTCCTTTTCTTTGCCCTCCAGCGAAGGAGAACCAGGGGAAGCCATGCTCCAAAGAGCCCGAAACAAAACGAAATGGGCCAGGAACCGATAACGAGGTAGAACAGCAGCACTGTGAAAAGTCCCAGTCCCATGCAGGTACCTGCCAGGCCCGGGGCGGATACTTTTTCGACACCCGCGGCAGCCAGGAGGTTAACGAGACGGCTGGTCCTGCGCCTGGGGTTGGCAGGCTCCGCAGATTCCCAGAAGGACCACCAGACAAGGAAAAGGCCGATTCCTGTTGTCACTCCCAGGAACGCGGACGTCATCGCGGATCCAGCAACGCTGCAACGTCATAGCCGGCTTTGGAAAATTTATCCTGCGCCGGCATTGAGTTGGCGCGCGCCTGAAGAATCCCCTCGGTCATTGCAAATACGGAGGATGACTCGATGATGCCGTTTTCGACCCTACGGCCGAGTGACAGTATTTCCGTCACTTCACGCCGTCCGTCGGCTCGACGGCTGCAGTGCACCACCAAGTCGATACAGGAGGCCACGGTGGGTACAACGAAAGCACTGGATATATTTTCGCCAGCCAGCAAGGGAAGCGTACAGATCTTGGTGATGGCATCGTGCGCGGAGTTCGCATGGACGCTGCACATTCCCGGCAAGCCCGAGTTGAGTGCGATCAGCATGTCGAGGCTTTCCGCCTCCCTCACTTCGCCAACCACCAGCCGGTCCGGCCGCATCCGGAGTGCCTCTTTGACCAGGCGCCGCAGGGGTATCTCTCCTTCCCCTTCCAGGTTTGGCTGCCGGCACTGCAGCCCCACCACGTCCCGGAGAGCAAACTGCAGCTCAAAGATCTCCTCTACCGTGATGACGCGCTCCCGGCTGCCGATGCTCGCCGCCAGGCAGTTCAGCATTGTGGTCTTACCAGCTTGTGTCGCTCCGGACACCAGGATGTTCAGTCCGCTTGATACCGCTGCCCCAAGGAAGCGGGCTGCATGCGGAGTAAGCGTGCCCAGCTCCACGAGATGCTCAAGCCGGCTGGCTTTTACGACGAACTTCCTGATGTTGACGGCCCAGTGCCTGCGGGTGACGTCCGGTATGACCACGTGCAGCCTCGACCCATCAGGCAGGGCTGCGTCCACAAAAGGTGAGGACATGTCCAGCCTGCGGCCTGAACTCTTCAACATCCTCTCAACCAGGTCGCGGACCTGCTGCTCCGTCAGGCTTAGGGATGTCAGCTCCGATTCACCGTTCCTGGCGACATAAATTTCATTGGGAGCATTGATCCAGACTTCTTCAATCGCAGGGTCATCCAGCAACGGCTGCAGCAGCCCGAATCCTGCGACTGCATCAAAAAGGAACTGGCGTGCCGTGGCCAACGACCCGAGAGGAGGAAGTGGCCCCATCAGGGCGCGCTCGTCATAGTCGGTTACTGCAGCTTCCACCAGTCGTCGAACTTCCCCGGCTTGCTGGAGCGGATCAAGCCCTCTGCGGCGAATCAGTTCGCGGAGTTCGTCTTCAACAATTTCCAGCGCATCCAAATGTTCCCCCAGACAACTGCCGCCCCCGGCGGAGGCAGTGCGACTGGCTAAAGCCTAGGGATCCTGCCTGCGGTCAACAAGAGCTATTTGAGCGCCAGTGGATAAAACCGAAACAGGAAATCACGTGAGTAACAGCTGTACCAGTGGTTACAGGGGTAACAGTGATGCTAAGGTGAGCCCGATAATCATCAAATAACACCTGCGCCGGAGTCCCCCTGGGGGAGGCTGCCTGGCGCAGTTAATGAATGAGCGCTCGGCAACGCGCCACATTGTCTCCGGAGCAAAAATGAAGCGGAACCTGTCTCAGTCCCGTCACCTCGCCATGCAGTCCTTGGGAATAGGACTCCTTGCTGCGTCCCTAATAGCTGGACCGGGGCTCGCCGCCGCGTACGGCGTGGAACCCTCTCCAGCCCCGACCGGCTCCCTGGCTGCGGAAACCCCTCCCGGGGACCCCGGCACGCCGCCTTCTTCCCCTGCGCCTGACCCTGAGCCCGTCCAAAGCAGTGAACCTGCGCCGGCCACGCCGTCCGCGGAAGCAAGTCAGTCCATGGCTGAGGCAGTGGGCGTGGGTGGAGCCGAAATGGGCCAGCGTTCTGCCCGTGTGACGGCGTCGAACAATTCCGGAGACCCTCAAAGGGCGGAGACTCTGTCCACCGAAGGCACCTGGATGCCCACATTCGGCGTGCAGGGGCTGGACGTAAGCGGCCACCAGCCGAGCGTCGACTGGCAGCACCAGTGGAACATGGGCGGGCGTTTTGCCTATATCAAGGCGACGGAAGGCAACTACTACAAAAACCCCTCCTACAGCTCGCAGTACCAGGGCTCGCGAAGCGTGGGAATGATCCGCGGGGCGTACCACTTCGCCATTCCAAACTGGTCGTCCGGAGCCGACCAGGCCCGCTATTTCGTAGCGAACGGTGGCGGCTGGTCAGCAGACGGCTACACCATGCCGCCCGTCCTGGACTTCGAGTTCAACCCGTACGAAGGCCGTACGATCAACGGCTTCTACTTCGGCAACACGTGCTACAACATGTCGCCGGCCCAACTGCAGGCCTGGGTCCACGATTTCGGCAACACCATGCAGGCCCTCACCGGCAGGTTGCCGGTTATCTACACCAATACCAACTGGTGGAACCAGTGCCTTGGCAACCCTGCCGGTTTCGGGAACTACCCGCTGTGGGTTGCTGCCTACCCGAACTCACCGACCAACAATGCCGGTCCGGTTCCGACCGGCAGCTGGAGCTCCTACAGCATCTGGCAGTACAGCAGCACGGGTCCGTTCGCGGGCGACTCGAACGTCTGGAACGGCGACTACGCCTCGCTGAAGGCCTTCGCCACCGGGTCTCCCCCGCCGGCTCCAACAGACCCGAGCCGCAAGCTCGTCTCGCCCGGCGATTTCGACGGCGACGGAAAAGCCGACCTCATTAAGCGGGAACGGGACGGCTCTCTCTGGTTCTACGCCGGCGACGGCACAGGAAAGTTCGGTACCGGGCGCAAAATCGGAGACTTCGGCTGGGACGCGTTCGACCGGGTTCTGGGAGTCGGCGACTTCAACGGCGACGGCAAAAATGACCTGCTGGCCCGCAAGATCGAGGGCTCCCTGTGGTTCTACGCAGGCACAGGCACTGTGTCCGCCTCGTCAACCGGTTACGCAGCCGGAGTCAAGGTTGGTGATTTCGGCTGGGAAGCCTTCAACAGCATCCTGGGTGTTGGCGACTTTGACGGTGACCGAAAGCCCGACCTTCTGACCCGGCTGGCCAACGGCGACCTCTACCTCTACTCCGGTACCGCGACCGGCAAACCGGGACCGGTCCGGAAAATCGACTTCGGCTGGCAGGTCTTCAACCAGATCTTCCCGATCAGGGATTTTGACGGCGACGGAACCAATGACCTGGCCGGCCGGAAGCCGGACGGAACGTTGTGGCTGTACTCCAACTCCGGAAGCGCTGTCCTGAAAAACGGCCGCCAGATCGGCACGGGCTGGGACATCTACGACTCCATCATCGGCACTGGAGACGCCAACGGCGATGGCATGGCAGACTTTGTCGCCAACGATCCCGCCGGAGCGGTGTACTTCTATGCCGGAACAGCAATGAAGGATCTCGGCTACGAGGCGCCCAGGAAAATCGGCAACTTCGGCTGGGAAGCTTTCGACGCCCTTGTGGGCACCCAGGACTTCAACGGCGATGGCGTAGCGGACCTCCTTGCGAGGAAGCCGGACGGAACGCTTTGGTTCTACCCCGGCACCGGAACCGGAACGTACGGCGCCAGCAGGCGGGTGGGAGACTTCGGCTGGGAAACGTTCAACGCGCTCATCGGCGTCGGGGACTTTTCCGGCGACGGCAAACCGGACCTCATGGCCCGCGGCAAGGACGGAACCCTGTGGCTCTACCCGGGCACCGGCACCGTCAACTCAACCAGTAACGGCTACTCCGCGCCGATCCGCATTGGCGACTTCGGCTGGAATGTCTTCACCGCCCTTACCGGTGTGGGTGACTACAACGGCGACGGCAGGAACGATGTCCTCGGGCGGATGGGCGACGGATCCCTGTGGCTCTATGCGGGCACCGGCCGGGTGGACGCCAGCAACACCGGCTACCGGGGTGCGGTCAGGGTTGGCGAGTTCGGCTGGGACATTTTCGACCGGATCATCGGCCCCGGAGACGTCAACGGAGATGGCAAAGCGGATCTCCTCGCGCGTAAACCCGACGGCACGATGTGGCTCTACGCCGGGAACGGAAGCGGCTACCCGGGATCCTCACGAAGGATCAGCACAGAGTGGATGGGCTTCGATGCAATCACGGCAGCTTACAACCTGACAGCAGACGCCATTCCGGACCTCGTCGCCAGGCGGAGTGATGGATCATTGTGGAGCTTCCACGGGACCGGAATGCGCCCCACGGAAGGCTATCTTGGCCGCAGCTTTGCCGTCGGCTTCTGATTGACAGCAGGTGAGGGCGGGCTGTGCGCAGAACATCTGCGCACAGCCCGCCCTTCTTCGTCTCCGGGGCAGGGTCTCCGGGGCAAGGTGCCGCCGCCTTCGGTCCGGAAGGAACGGCACTTGGTGGTACATTCAGGAGTTATGCCCTCTACGCCTAGCGGCGTGCGGTGGACCTCCGTCCGCTCACTGCCGTTCCTCCTGCCTGTCTCAATTTTTCTAATACTCGGGACGCTGACGAGTCTTTGGGCACTCGCATCGCCCCTGATGACTGTCCCGGACGAGCCGGCGCACGCCATCAAAGCCGCCGCCGTCGTCCGGGGGCAGGTGCAACCCCAGATGGCAGGACCCCAGGGCGAACCGGTAACTGTCTGGGTCCCCGGTTACTTTGCGGAACTGGGCGCACAGACCTGCACCGCGTTCAAGCCGGACCTGACCGCCGCATGCGCCCCACCCATCGATCCGGCCAACACAGCACCGGCACAGGCCAGGACGACGGCGGGCAACTACAACCCGCTCTACTACGTGCTGGCTGGACTGCCCTCCCGGTTCCTGGACGGGGCCCCCGCCCTCTACGGCATGCGCATCATCAGCGGATTGGTTTCCGCGGCCTTCCTGGCCATGGCGTTCGTAGCGGCCACCCGCCTCCGGCACAGCCTGTGGCCGGTAACAGCGTCGACCGTTGCCCTCACACCCATGGTTCTGTACCTCAGCGGCTCGATCAATCCCAATTCCCTGGAGATCGTGACCACGCTCGCGTTCTTCCTCAACCTTTGCCTGGTCCTGGATAAGGCCAAGTCCCTTTCCACCGTGCGCGCTCCCATGGTCGCCGTTGGACTGTCCGGGGTGGCGCTGGCGAACACGCGTTCCCTGTCCCTGATCTGGCTCGCGGCCGCCGTCTTTGCAGCCTTGGTTATTTTCGGTTGGCGTCCGTTTGTTGCGGTACTGCGGGACAAGCTGGGCCTGGCCATGACCGCGCTCGTCGCTGCCGGGTGTGCAGCAGGCCTGGGCTGGCTGGTAATGGCGGACAGCCTCAAGAGCCTGGGTGGCACGCCCAGCACGACGACGCCGGACCAGGCGTTCGCGCACATGCTTGATGCAACCTTCAATTACGCCAACGGCTACATCGGGATCATGGGCTGGCTGGATACGCCGGCCCCGTCCGGGGTCCAGATTTTCTGGCACCTGACCTTTGGGGCGCTTCTGCTTGCGGCACTCAGCAGCGCCTCCGTCCGAAGCCTGGCGGCGATACTGCCCATTGCCGCAGCAGTGGTGCTGCTGCCGCCTATCCTGCAGTCCCAGGTCATCGAAGAGCTGGGCTACATCTGGCAGGGCCGCTACCTGCTCGCGCTGGTGGTTCTCCTCCTGGTGGTTTGCGGGGTAACCCAGCGCGACCAATCGTTCCGTAACTCAACCAGGGCGCGGTCATTGGCGCTCTGGCTTCTTTCCGGCGCCGTCGTGGCGCACCTGTACGTCTTCCTGTATGCCCTCCGGCGCTTCACCGTAGGGCTGATGCCACTGCACACGAACTGGACCGAGATGGCCGAGCCGCTGTGGCAGCCTCCGCTCACGTGGCAAGGACTTTCCGCCCTCTACCTGGCAATGCTGCTTATTGGGGCCGTACTCATCTACCGGCACCTCTTCCCCGCCAGGGACATCGCGTTGCCAGGCCCCGCAACCGCAACTGCGCACTCGACGGCAGGAGCGGCTGAGCCGGCAAAAGCACCCACAGGACGAAGGGCTGCGTCTCCTTCTCCTGCGGAAAACACCATGGCCCAGCAGCGATAGTCCAGGGAACAAACAAAGGCGGGGGCGCATCAGTAGATGCGCCCCCGCCTTTCCTGCTATCAGGGCCCGGTCCCTTTGCCGCTACAGGCTAGTGGCCAAACTCCAGGAGCTGCAGGAGGTAGGAACCGTAACCGCTCTTCACAAGGCCTTCTGCCCTTTCGCGGAGTTCGTCGTCGCTCAGGAACCCCTGGCGCCAGGCGATCTCTTCGGGAGCACCAACCTTCAGCCCCTGGCGGTTTTCGGTCGTGCGCACGAAGTTGGACGCGTCGTTGAGGTCATCGAAGGTGCCCGTGTCCAGCCAGGCGGTACCCCTTGGAAGAATCTCGACCTTCAACTTCCCGCGCTCAAGGTAGGTACGGTTCACATCTGTGATTTCCAACTCCCCCCGCGGGGAGGGTTTCAGGTTGCGTGCGATTTCTATCACCTCGTTGTCATAGAAATACAAACCAGGCACCGCGTAGTGGCTCTTCGGTTCAGCAGGCTTCTCTTCGAGGGAAAGCACATTGCCGGCTGAATCGAACTGTACGACTCCGTAGGCTTTGGGGTCCGCCACCCAGTAGCCGAAAACGGCACCGCCATCGATGTTCTCAAACCGACGCAGCTGCGTGCCCATCCCCTGCCCGTAGAAGATGTTGTCGCCCAGGACGAGGGCAACCGTGTCATCTCCGATGTGGTCGGCACCAAGCACGAAAGCCTGGGCAAGACCGTCGGGCGAGGGCTGCTGCTTGTAAGTGATGGAAACGCCGAAACGCGAACCGTCCCCCAGCAGCCGCTCGAACTGTTCGCTGTCGTGGGGGGTCGTAATAACGAGGATGTCCCGGATCCCGGCAAGGATCAGCGTGGAAAGCGGGTAGTAGATCATCGGCTTGTCATAGACCGGAACCAACTGCTTGCTGACCCCCAGTGTGATGGGGTGAAGTCTGGAGCCGGTACCGCCGGCAAGTATTATTCCGCGCATGTCCCCATCTTTCCCTTCGCCAAGTGCACCGGGCAAATCCGGTACCCTTGGGAATTATGCAGCGACTTCTTGTTACCGGCGGCGCCGGCTTCATTGGCTCCAACTTTGTCCACTACGTTCTGGAAAATACGGACTCGCACGTGACCGTTCTGGACAAGCTGACCTACGCCGGCAACCTCGAATCGCTGCGTGGACTGCCCGAAGACCGCTTCTCCTTCGTCCAGGGCGACATTGCCGACCCGGCATTGGTGGAGCCGCTCGTGGCGGACACGGACGTCGTGGTCCACTACGCGGCGGAGTCACATAACGACAATTCCCTGCACGATCCCCGCCCGTTCCTCGACACCAACATCATCGGCACCTACACGCTGATCGAGGCGGCGCGCAAGCACAACAAGCGCTTCCACCACATCTCCACCGATGAGGTTTACGGCGATCTCGAACTCGATGACCCGGAACGGTTCACCGAGCAGACACCGTACAACCCCTCCAGCCCCTACTCCTCCACCAAAGCCGGGTCCGATCTGCTGGTCCGCGCCTGGGTACGCTCCTTTGGGCTGCAGGCAACCATCAGCAACTGCTCCAACAACTACGGCCCCTACCAGCACGTGGAGAAATTCATCCCGCGCCAGATCACCAATGTGATCGACGGCATCCGCCCCAAGCTGTACGGCAAGGGCGAGAACGTACGCGACTGGATCCACGCCAACGATCACTCCTCGGCGGTTCTTGCCATCATCGCCAAGGGCAAAATCGGCGAGACCTACCTGATCGGCGCCGACGGCGAGAAGAACAACAAGGACGTCGTCGAACTCATCCTCAAGCACATGGGCCAGTCCCCTGACGCCTACGACCATGTGGTGGACCGTCCCGGGCACGATCTGCGGTACGCCATTGATTCCTCCAAGCTGCGCACCGAGCTGGGCTGGGAACCGGAGTTTTCCAACTTCGACGCCGGCATCGAGGACACCATCGCGTGGTACCGCAACAACGAGGACTGGTGGCGCCCCCAGAAGGCCCTGACCGAGGCGAAATACAAGGAGCAGGGTCAGTAGACGATGACCATCGAGTTTTCGAAAAAACTGACCCAGCACGACACCCCCATTCCCGGGGTAAAGCTCTACGATCTTCCGGTCCATGGCGACAACCGCGGTTGGTTCAAGGAGAACTGGCAGCGGGAAAAGATGGTGTCCCTGGGGCTGCCGGACTTCCGTCCGGTGCAGAACAACATCTCCTTCAACGAGAAGGCAGGCACCACCCGCGGTATCCATGCAGAACCGTGGGACAAATTCATCTCCGTGGCCACGGGAAGGATCTTCGGGGCCTGGGTTGACCTGCGCGAAGGACCTTCCTTCGGTACCGTTTTCACGGCCGAACTGGATGCCAGCCAGGCCATTTTCATTCCCCGCGGCGTCGGTAACGCGTTCCAGACCCTCGAGGACAACACTGCCTACACCTACCTGGTGAATGACCACTGGTCAGCCGACGCCCAGAGCCAGTACACCTTCCTGAACCTTGCGGATGAGAGCGTCGCCATTCCCTGGCCGATTGCCCTTGATCAGGCAGAACTCTCGGACAAGGACAGGCAGCATCCCCGCCTTGCCGACGTAGTGCCGATGCCGGCGAAAAAGGTGCTCGTCATCGGCGCCAACGGCCAGCTGGGCAAGGCACTGCAGGATCTCTACGGCGGCGATGCGGCTGTGGAATTTGCCGGGCGTGATTCCTTCGATATCGGTGCTGAAACTTCCTTCCGCTCCCGGAACTGGAAAAACTACTCGGCAATCATCAACGCTGCTGCCTACACTGCTGTCGACGCTGCCGAAACCCCTGAGGGGCGGGCTTGCGCCTGGGCAGTGAACGTGTCCGGCGTTGCGCGGCTCGCCCGGACTGCAGTCGAACATGACCTGACTCTGGTGCACGTTTCCTCGGATTACGTCTTCGACGGCGGACAGGAAAGCCACGACGAGACTGAGCCCTTCACCCCGCTGGGTGTCTACGGCCAGACCAAAGCCGCCGGGGACGCCGTCGTCAGTATCGTCCCCCGGCACTACATCGTGCGCACCAGCTGGGTCATCGGAGCAGGGTCAAACTTTGTGAAGACAATGGCATCCCTGGCGAAGCGGGGAATCACCCCGTCCGTGGTTAACGACCAGGTGGGACGGCTGACCTTCACCGAGGACATTGCAGCCTGCATAAAACACCTGCTCGACAACGGCGCCGACTACGGGACGTACAACCTCAGCAACGAGGGAACTCCGCAGTCCTGGGCAGACATCGCCGCGGACGTGTTCGAGCTCACCGGCAGCCCGCGTGATTCCGTTACCGGAGTCTCAACCGAGGAATATTTCCGCGGAAAGGCTGCCGCACCGCGTCCGCTTGCAAGCACCCTGAACCTCACGAAAATAAAGTCCACTGGATTCGTTCCTGCTGAATCAAGCAGCCGGCTGGCGGCGTATCTAAGAAACGGGCGGGTTGATTCATGACCAGTACCATACGGACCCCTGACACCCTGGTTATCATGCCTGCCTGGAATGAGTCCGAGTCCATCGGCAACACGATCCGGGAAGTCTACGAATTCGGGCCGACCTGCGACGTCCTCGTGGTGGACGATGGTTCCCGTGACAACACCGCGCAGGTGGCACGCGATGCGGGTGCCACCGTATTGCAACTGCCCTTCAACATGGGTGTGGGCGGTGCCATGCGAACGGGCTTTAAGTACGCCAAGAACAACGGCTACAGCCGGGTCATCCAGGTCGATGCCGACGGCCAGCACGATCCGCGGGATATCAAAGCGGTGCTCGACGGCCTGCAGCACGCTGATATCGCCATCGGCGCCCGGTTCGCCGACAAGGGCAACTACACCGTAAGCGGCCCGAGGAAATGGGCCATGAAGGTTCTCGCCTGGACCATCTCCCGTGTTGCCGGTACCAAACTGACCGACGTAACTTCAGGTTTCCGGGCAGCCAACATGAAAGCCATCCGCCAGTACGTCGACCACTACCCGGCAGAATATCTGGGCGACACCATCGACTCGCTGGTTGTCGCCATCAGGTCCGGATGCAGTGTCAAGCAAGTACCGGTTTCCATGCGCGCACGGCAGGGTGGCACACCCAGCCACGATCCGCTGAAGGCCGCAATTTATCTGGGACGCTCGGGCATGGCTTTGCTCTTCGCGCTCACGCGCAAGAAAACCGATCCGTCCACTAACTAGGAAATAACTATGTCGCTCCTTATGGGCTCCATCGTCGTCGTGGCGATCCTTTTTTTCGTGTTCGAGATGCTGCGGCGGCAGAAACTCCGGGAGAAGTACGCCGTCCTGTGGATTGTGATCGGCATCGGCACCTTGCTGCTTTCGGCTTTCCCATCGCTGTTGGAGAACGCCAGCGGCATCCTTGGGATCCAGGTGCCTGCCAACCTGCTGTTCATCATGACGTTGATCCTGCTGGTGGGCGTCTGCCTGCATCTTTCCCGGGAGCAGTCCCAGGCGGAAGACGAGGTGCGGATCCTCTGCGAAGAGGTGGCTCTCCTCAAGGCGGAGCTGGCTGAGGTCCGGGAACAGCTGCGTGCCCGGCCGCCCTTCGGGAGCTCTTCCGAATCCGGTAAGGTGTGACCGCCGCGTAGCCCGGGCCTAAAGACGGCAACAAAAAAGGGACGCTTCGGCGTCCCTTTTTGTTGCCCTCCCGCCTCAGCTGATGACGTGCTTGGCGAGCCTGGGCAGAGAGTCGAACTTGCCCTTACGGACAGACTTCAGGATGAGGGAGGCAGCGTTGAGGCGCGACGTCGTATGGAAACTTGCCGCACGTGCCGCACCCTTCCAACCGAGTCTGCTGAACCGCTCCGACTGCTGCTGGAAAAAGCGCCTCTCTTCATCAAAGCGCCGTCCGTCCAGGGCCCGGACGGAGGAATCGGACGCAGAGTGCCTGCGGTACAGGAATGCCAGGACGGGATCCACTACCATCGAACCCTGCTCCACGGCGATATCCAGCAGCAAAGCCAGGTCCTGGACGACGTCGAGGCCCTCGGTGAACCCAATGCGCTTCATCGTCTCCGCCCGCCAGGCCAACGAGGGGAAGTACGCCCAGTCTGCCCGTACGAGGCTTGTCGCCATCGCCTCGCCCTTCAGCTCGACCCGCTCGCTTGCCTTGGGTGCGTAAACCTTCTTGACAGCATCAACGAGCGGCGTGCACGCGACGCCCCGTTCATCGATAACCTGCACCCCGGGCTGCACCACGTCAGCCTGCGGGTACTCCTCAAAAGCGCTGACCACCACGTCAAGGTAGTTGGGAAGCATGATGTCGTCGGCGCCCATGATGACGACATAGGGCGCCTCTACCAGCGTCAACGCCTTGCGGTAGTTGCCGTTCGCGCCGAGGTTTTGCTCGTTTTTCATGTAGGTGACACGGGGGTCGGTGATAGTGGAAAACCACCGCTCCGGCTCAGGGTCGGGGTACCCGTCGTCAATAACAACGAGCCGCCAGTCCTGGTTTTCCTGATTCATCACGCTGCGAGCTGCGAGCTTCATCTGCTGGACATCGCCGTAGTACGGCAACATTACGTCAACGGTCATGGACCTGAGGTTCCTTCCGTGGTTTCCGCTCGAAGAGCTCGGCGGCTGCATCCCCTCGATTATAGTTGACAGGTGCAGCGTCCAATTCGACAGTGGCGCCTTGCTAGACTGCTGGGGACCTGCCCGCCCCGCTGGCACAGCCCGGAGGCCTGAGGAGAAAAGACTTATGGACCCCGCATCCGCTGCCAACCCACGTGTGAGCGTGTGCATGGCGGCGTACAATGGCGCCCGCCATATCGAAGAACAAATCGCTTCAATCCTGGCCGAGCTTGGGGCCGACGACGAACTGATAGTGGTCGATGACTGCTCCACCGACGGAACGCCCGATATCGTCGCGGCCATCGGTGATCCCCGGATACGCCTGATCAGGGCCGGACAAAACCGTGGGTACGTTCGCACGTTCGAGAACGCACTCCGTGAAGCGCGTGGACAGTTCGTGTTCCTCTCGGACCAGGACGACGTCTGGCTGCCCGGCCGCGTCGAGCTCATGATTGCCGCGATGAATGGCAAGAGCATGGTGGTCAGCAACTGCAAGCACGTGGATGGGCCGCTGGGCTCGTTCCACGAAATCCGGCTGAGGTCCAGGGACGCGGATCATGCTGTACGCAACATCCTCGGCATCGTCGTGGGGTACCGGCTGCATTGGGGATGCGCCATGGCAATGCGGCATGAGCTGCTGGAACAGGTCCTCCCCTTCCCCTCCTACATGAACGAATCACACGACCAGTGGATAGCGACAGTGGGCAACGTCAACCGCTCCATCGTCTACCTGGAAGAAGACACCATTCTGCATCGACTGCACGGCGGAAACCTGACGCCTCTCGGGGTCCGCTCTGTTTCCAAAATTGTCCGTGCCCGTGTCGCCTTTGTTCGGAACGTCATTGAGGCCCTCGTCCGTGCGCGCAAAGCGAAGGTGGCCTGATGGAACCGGTCGGGTCTGGAAGCATCCAGCCGCAGAACAAAGTCTGCGGCGTCGTCTCGGCCTTCAATCCGGGACCGGAAAACGTAGCCAACGTCGAGTGGCTGCTGCGCTTCGTTGACCACGTCGTCGTGGTGGATGACGGCTCCCCCGCGGATGTCAGCCAGCCGCTGGCCGACATGGAGAAGCTGGGCGCGGTCATCGTCAGGCTGGACACCAATTCCGGTATAGCCCGGGCGCTGAACGTCGGCGTCAAGGAAGCAGTACGCCGCTGGAACCCTCAGTGGGTCCTGACAATGGACCAGGACTCCCGGCTGACCGGCGACTATGTCACCGCCGCCCTCGCCACTGCGCGTTCCTCACGCGACCCCGGAAGCGTGGCCATGGTGTGCGCGGAATCGCACAACAACATCCCGTTGCCAACATGGGGCGGACAGGACGAGCCCCAGATTTTTGACCCAATGACCAGCGGCACCCTCGTGCGAACAGACGTCTTCGAGTCGGTGGGTTATTTCGACGAAGGCTTCTTCATCGATTGCGTTGATTCCGAATTCAACGCCCGTCTGCGCGAGCACGGGCTAAGGGCCTTGGCCGGGCGCGGTTGCAACCTCGAGCACAGCCTCGGTAACGCCCGTCCGATGAAGATCCTGGGTTGGCATGCCCGGGTCGGCCCCAAAAAACTCTTTGTTTACTACCACGCGCCTTTCCGGGTTTATTACATCACCCGGAACTCCCTGGTCCTGGCCCGCCGATATGCGAGCAAGCAGCCTAAGTGGGTGCTGCGCAGGATTTACATGGAGATTCAGAGCCATGTCGTTCGGTTCGGCTTCGGCCCAAACCGGCGCAAGCATCTCATTGCCGCCATCGCCGGAGTCCGTGATGCCCTGCGCCAGCGAATGGGGAAGATAGACGACTCCCTGGCTGCGCGTTTGCGTTAGGCCGGATAACTTTTGTTCAGCAACAGCGCCCTTGGTTCAGCCGAAATCGAAAGACTTCAATGATCATCAACTCAGGAACAATCTTCGTCCTCTACCACAGGGGACTGAGGACAGGGGGGCCCGAAGCTCTTCATCAGCTTGTCGATATGCTCCGCGAACTGGGGCAGGATGCCTACCTGGTCCCCCATCCCCACACTGCGCATAATCCGCGCGTCGAACAGTATGGGATCTATAACGCGCCGGAGGCACCTGAAATAATCGACGCCCCCGGGAACACGGTGGTCTACCCGGAAACCTACGTCTATGAGATGTCCGGCGTGAAGCACGCCCGGCGCATGTGCTGGTGGCTCAGCATTGATAATTCCTTGACCTTCATGGCAGAACGCCTGTGGCAGCGAAACACGTCAGGCCTGGTGTCAAAAGCCCGGGAAGTGGCTGTACCTTTTGCGCGGATGTGGAAAAACCGGGTGAATCCCGCCGCTCTTCGGAACGACCGCGACGTTATCCACCTCGTTCAGTCCTCCTACGCGTGGGCCTTCATTGCGACCAGGTTCGATGTGGTGCCCTCACTGGTGTCGGACTACACCCCGACCGATGAATTCCAGGCCGGAACCGACGTACGGCGCAACCCTTCACAGGTGGCATACAACCCGGCCAAGGGCGGAAAAATCATTGAGGCTGTCAAGGCGATTTGCCCACCGTCCATCGAATGGCGCCCCATTGTTGGCATGACCCGCGCGGAGGTCGTCTCCACCCTGCAGGGATGCGGCGTATACCTTGACCTGGGTCACCACCCCGGCAAAGACCGGATGCCAAGGGAAGCTACCCTGTCAGGCGCATTGACGGTCGTGGCACGCCGCGGTTCAGGAGCCTTCTTTGCCGATGTACCCATCCCGTGGGAGCACAAGGTCACCCCGGACCATGAGGAAGTGCGGACCGCTGCAGGCATGCTTCCGCAACTTATTGAAAACCTGGACGCAGAGGTGGCCAAGCAGGACACCTACCGCGAGGCCATCCTGAATGAGCGCTCACGGTTCAAGCGTGAAGTTGAAGACGTTTTCGTCAAGGGCCGGCTTGGCAAGGACGCGTATGACTACGTGTAGGCGTGAGCCGGCAGCCGGGATGACCGCATGATGATCAAGAGGATAGCCGCATTCGCCGGGTTACCTTTGCTCGCATCTTTGGCCTCGTTCGTCCTCCTGCCCATCATTGCAAGGGTAGGCGGAACACCGGCTTGGAACTCCTTGGCGGTAGGCCAGGCGGTCGGTGCCATCGCCGCGATCGTCATCGGCCTGGGCTGGCCTCTGACCGGGCCGGCCCAGGTTGCCTCTGCCAGCCTGGAAAGCGTCCGACGGCGGCACTACGCCGTCAGCTTCGTTACCCGTACACTCATGTTCGTTTGCACTGTCCCCCTCATGGCGCTTGCCCTGACATTGACGAGCGGCATCAGCCAGTTCCGGGTTGCTTTCCTCATGGCATGCGCGCAGGCGGCAGCAGGGCTCACCCCCGCGTGGTACTGCATAGCGACCGGTCATGCCGGCCGGATCGCAAAGTATGACGTTGTCCCCCGGATGCTGGCCACGCTTGGCGTTATACCGCTTCTGTTTTCCACCGGGGAAATCTACTTATACCCCTTGGCGCTGCTTCTCCTCGGTCTTGCCGGCACCCTTTGGTTCAACAAGGACCACACAGAACGAAGCGACTTCAAAGGCCTGACCTTTCCCGTAATCCTTCGGGAAATCTGGGGGCTGCGGGCGGGATCGGGGATAACCATGGCGGCAGGGGCGTATGCATCGACGCCTGTCCTGGTGGTCCAGTTCGCCGCTTCAGCAGCCGGCCTTGCCGCGTTTGTCTCCGCTGAGAAGTTGTACCGGATAGGACAACTGGCAACCGCCGCGCTCGGCAACAGCCTTCAAGGCTGGGTCAGTGAATATGGTGCCGATCATTCCGCAAGGCGGCGGTTCTCACTTCTGGCGCTTAGCGGACTTGGTGCCAGTGGATGGCTGATATTGGCCGTCCTCGGGCCCTGGGCCAGTTCGCTGCTGTTCGGCCCGGCATTGGCAGCGGATTTCTGGACGTGTTTTTGGTTCGGCCTGTCGTTCCTCCTCGTCTGCGTAACAACCTCAACCGGGGCTCATTGGCTGGTGCCCGCAAAGCGCATGAGGGTTGTCTTCGTCAGCACGATAGTGGGAGCTGTGGTCGGTCTGCCGGCCATGATCTTCCTTTCGACGGTCATGGGCGGGCAAGGCGGGGCCCTTGGCTTGGTTATCGGGGAAGTCGCGGTAACCGCCATCCAGGCCCGGGCCATCCTGCAACTGCTTCGGGACAGGAAACCCGATGACAAGGTAGAGGGAGCTTCTTTGTGAGCTGGGTGGCTATCGCCCCGGCGGTTGTTGTTGCAGTCCTGCTTCTTTACATCCCCGGAGCCCTGATCGGAGCATGCCTCAAATTCCGCCTCAGCGGGATACTGGCATTCGCTCCCCTCCACTCGACTGCGGCGGTGGGACTGGCCGGCGTCGTTGGCGGTCTGGCGGGAGTGCCCTGGAGTGTCATTCCCTTCCTCGCCGTCGCCGTGGTGCTTGCCGCAATTGCCCTGCTGGTGACGCGCCGCATACCTTTGCGCTTTACCCATGTACCCGGCCGGCAGGTCCTGTTCTTCACCGCTGCAGCCATGGCCATAGCAGCCATATCAGTGACCTGGCGCTTTGTCCGCTTGGTCGGTTCACCGGAGCACCCTGCACAGGTCTTCGACAACGTGTTCCATCTGAACGGGATCCGGTTCATCCTGGACACAGGCAACGCGTCATCCCTGACCCTCGCTTCAGTACAAGGCGTCGACGGCCTCGACGCCGTTTACCCGGCGGCATGGCATTCCGTCGCCGCCCTCATGGTGCAATTGACCGGCAGTGACATAGCGGTTGCGCAGAACGCCCTCAATCTGGTCATCGCGGCAGTGGTCTGGCCGGCGTCCTGCCTCTTCCTGGTAGCGAAGACAGTTTCACAGAGGCCTGCCGCCCTGATTGTTGCCTCAACCGTCTCCACAGCCCAGGTTGCGTTTCCGTTCCTCATGATTGTGTGGGGGCCGCTCTTTCCCTACGCAATGGCCCTCAGCATGATGCCCGTGGCCATTACGGCCGTAGTGGCACTTATGCGCCACGGACGGACCCGCACCGATCCCTTGGTCAGTTGGACGGCTTCCCTTGCCCTTTCGCTTGCTGGTCTCGCCTTTGCCCACACGAGTTCGATCAACTCGACCCTTGCCATCAGCCTTCCGATAGCGGCCCTGCTGTGGTGGAAGCTTGCCCGGCGGCTTGCCTGGCATGTGGCCGACGTCCGAATGTGGCTTTTCACTGCCGGAAGCCTGGTTGCGCTTCTGGTTGCGGCCATGTTGTGGCTCAAGTTACGCCCGGCCCCTTACGACAATTGGGGACCTACGGTTAAGCCCGGAGCGGCTATCGGGGAAATTCTGACTGTCAGTCCCATGCAATCCGCCATCCCCGCGATTGCAGTCGCAGTTCTGTCCGTCTTCGGGCTCATCACCGTTTTCGAACTCCGAAAGCTACGTTGGCTGGCTTCATGTTATGCGGTGGTGGGCGGCCTTTACGTGGTGGCAGCCTCCTTCCCCAAAGGCTGGATGCGGGATGCGCTGGTGGGCACCTGGTACCAGGACACTTACCGGCTGGCCGCCCTTCTCCCGCTTCTCGCAACGCCGCTGGCCGTGGTCGGCGGCCTGCGGCTCTGGGACTGGTGGCAGGGCTCTGCGTTCTACCGGCGGTCCGTCGCCGCCCTCGGGCGAAGGCGCTCCGGGACAGGTCGGGCTGCGATCGGCATGGCCTCCGCCAGCGTTGTTGTGTTCATTACTTTTGCCAACGCTGCAGGCCCCCTCTCGCGGTACATCAATGGTGCCGCTACGGTTTATCGGTTCGACCCGGCATCTGAGCTGGTGACCCCGGACGAGCTGGCACTATTGAAGCGGCTTCCGGACCACGTGCCTGAAGACGCCGTCGTCGCAAATAACCCATGGAACGGAAGTTCCCTCGCTTACGCATACGCCGGGCGACAGGTCCTCACCGCCCACCTTTTTGCAGCGGATGATCCGGAAACGGGCGTCATCAACGAACGACTCAAAACCGCGCCTGACGATCCTGCTGTCTGTGCCGCTGTGAAAAACAAGAACGTGCAGTTCGTCCTGGACTTCAGCTCGCGGTACCTGATCGACCTGCCAGGATCCCGGAACTACCCCGGCGTCACCGATGTCGAGGAAGCGCCGGGTTTCACCTTGGTGGATGAACAAGGCCCGGGAGCGAAGCTGTACCGTATCCCGGCATGCGAATGACCTCCGGCTGTTCGACGCTCCGGTGCCCGTACCTGTACCAACCGCACACTAGGCTGTAAAGGTGAATCCCGTTTCTCGCCGAATTACACGACTCAAGGCCCTGGCCCTGCTGTCCACACTTTTGTCCGTGGCTTCATGTTCCACCACCCCGCCGGGAACCATCCAGGGGACCCTCATCGGGATCGGCAGCAAATCCGGGCAAGGTGCGGTGAGCGCCTGGGGGCTGGCGTGGCGCGACACCGTAAAGGGTACGTCCGTCAGCTATTCCCCGGACGGATCAGCGGCAGGAATCAAGGCCTTCCGGGACGGTCAAGCCCATTTTGCCGTGGGATCGGCTCCCCTTCCGGAGGATGAGGCATCGACGGTACGGGGAATGTGTACATCTGATGGTGCCCTGTCGTTAGCGGCCGGGGTGTTGCCCGTGGGCGTGGCAACAAATATCGAGGGCGTCAACGAAGTTGTCCTGGATGCCCCGGCGCTTGCAGCGATTCTTCGGGGAGAAGTTAAACGTTGGAATGATCCCCTCCTTGTGGCCCTTAACCCGCAGACCACCATGCCGGATATGGCGATCACGGTACTGGTGGAAAAGGGACCCTCCGATACCGCGCGTTCCGTTAACGATTACCTGGGCCAGGAAGACGGCACGAACTGGAAGATGGACGCTGCAGATGCCTGGCCGTCCGACGTCGTTGGGCAGAAGGCCTCACCGCCGCTGGCACTGGCCAACGAACTGGATGAAACGGACGGCGGGCTGTCTGTGCTCGATGGCAGCATTATCGGCAACCGCTTCGTTGCAGCACAACTGGTCTTCGGCGGAAAAACGCGCACCCTGGGGGCCTCCTCCGTAGTGGATGCCGTCAGTACCGGCAGGGTTGAGGCTACGGAGCGTGCCGTCACTCAATCGCTGGACGGACAATCCGGCTACGCCTTGGCCACCGTCATTTACCTGCATATCTGCAGGGAGTACTCCGAGGAGGCCCTTAGCAGGCTCGCGGGGTCATTCGGCGAAAGCGTTCTGGGCGATGAAGCCCAGAAGAACGCCAACGCTTTCGCTTTCGTCATGTCCCCGAGCAAAAAGGCCGTAACTGAGGGTATGGCGTTGATAAGCGCCATGGGAGGTGGACAGTGACAATGCTGTTTGAAAATGTTCGACGACGTTCCCTGCCGCGGCCACTCCCGACTTTCGGTTTACTTTCCGCGCTTTTCTTCCTTCTCTTCGGCCTGTGGTCCGCTGCCACTCCCCTGATGGCTGTCCCGGATGAGCCGGCGCACACCATCCGGGCAGCTGCAGTGGTTCGCGGGCAGGTTTTGATAGAAGAAGGCACCTCCTTTGGACACGGTGTACATGTACGGGTGCCCAACTACATAGCCAGCCTCCACGATCAAAGTTGCTACAAGTTCAACCGCGGCCAGGCGGCCGACTGCGCCGCACCAATATATGCGGACGATACCTTCACCAACCTTGCGGTAACTTCCGCCGGCTCCTACAACCCGATGTACTACTGGGTCGTGGGCCTGCCGACCCTGGTCCTGTCCGGCGCCCCCGCACTTTACGCCATGCGCCTGGTGAGTGCCGCGCTTTGCGCTGTCTTCTTTGCCGCAGGATTTACTGCACTTACGGAACTGCGGCGCCCGAAGTACCCGGTACTGGTGGCTGCGCTGGCCATGACGCCCATGGTCCTGTTCCTTGGCGGAGGAATCAACCCGAACGCGCTGGAGATTGCCGCCACAATGGCGGCGTTCTCGGGGTTCGTGGTGGTTCTGGATAACTGGCGGAACACTAAACGGGTCATCCCGGCGCTGGTTACTGTAGCCGTCGCGACCGTTGCACTTGCCAATGCCCGCCAAATTTCCCTTGTTTGGTTGCTGTGCGCGTTGGTCATCGGCGTTTGCTCCTTCAAACTACGGCATACCTGGACGGTGCTGAAGGATAAAAGAGTCCTGACCGCGGTTGGTTTGGCAGTCCCTGGTGCCCTGCTGGGTTTCCTGTGGATGTATGTATCTGCCAATGGACCAGCGAACGTCGGTGTGGCGCCGGAAGGCATCGCCAACCCCCAGCCGGATGTCCCCCTGTACCGCAGCTTCATGATCATGCTGGACCGCACCTACGATTTCTTCCCCCAGTACATCGGCATCATGGGGTGGCTTGATACGCCCGCGCCCGAATTGGTGACACTTATTTGGGGAGGACTCATGATGGCGGCCTTGCTGCTCCCCTTCTGCGTCCGGCCTCTTCGGCATTGGACCGGCTACTGGGTCGCCCTGGCAATGCTCTATTTCGTACCGGCCGTTCTGCAGGCAGCCCTCTGGCGCGGCATGGGCTTCATCTGGCAGGGACGCTATACGCTTCCCCTCATCGTCGTTCTCTTCATTACCGTCGGCCTGGGCCTGCGCAAGCTCCGGTTCGGGAGCAACCCCTTGGCCCTTCAGCTTTCGCGGGTTGGTTTCTGGCTGGTTGTCTTCTGCCACACGCTTACCTTCGTGTATGTCCTGCGCCGGTATGTGGTTGGCATCAGTGAAGTGGCAAACTGGCAGACGCTCTTCACTTCGCCGGACTGGCATCCTCCGCTTGGTTGGCTCCCCCTCTCGATTGCCTACTTGCTGGTAACGGCATTCGCGGCACTGCTGCTGTTCCGATACCTCCACGGCGGCTACCCCTTGGTGGACCGGGCCGGCGGGTCCAGCTTCCGGAACGTTCCCTCCGGAAGGAAACGCCAAACAGAGCCGGCTGGCAGGATCGCGACGCCTGCTTCCGCTGCTGATATTGGTGCGGAATCCGGACAGGCGGTTGAACCGCCGCGCTCCCACGCCGCCCCGTAGCTCTCCTTGCCGCCCGGAACTCCGGCCGTGCCTTGTCCATAGTTGGGACGGACGGACCCGGGCGCTGACAGGTGCGCCAATGTCACACCCGTCCCCGTGCCGCATAAGGGATATTTGGGGCGCAGGTGGTACGGGCGACGAACCGACGGGTAGCGTTCCTGAGGGGCAGGACCTCAGACAGGAAACGTTGTGTTGCCCTGGGCCGCTGGAAGAGCGAAGACAGCCGGCCAGCCTGCGCTGGCTGGGGTGCGGGGTCATTGGAGGCTTAGCGACTCAGCTGCGCGGCAGGATCGGTGGCGGACGAAGTTGGCATCCGAATGCGGGTTCGATGCTGAATGCGCCGACTCTTCCATGCTGACGATGTACCGGGCAGGAGCCCATCTACGGAGGGCTTCCTGCCACATCCGTGCCCATCTCGACTGACGGCGTTCGAACCTTGGCCTGCCTCAACCTTGCATGGATCAGCAGGGAAGAAGAGAGCGGACGCCTCAGTCCTGTGCAGGTTCCTCGGCCGCGGCAGGGTCCTGGGCGACCCGCTGAAATATCCAGTGCCGGTAAAGGAAGTAGTTCCAGACAGTGGTCAGGATCGTCGCAGTGGTTTTGCCAATAACGTAGGACCAGCCAAGGGCATCAAAGCCAATGACAATGACGTCGCTGACCGCTATGTTGAAGACGACCAGGAGCAGATACTTGACGGCACTGATACTTCCCTTGTTGGTCGCACGGAAAGTGAAGACCCTCTGCAGGAAGAAGTTGAAAATGAGGCTGACGATGAAAGCGATGGGCGTAGCCAACCAGAGGGCAACCCCGAAGACTTCATAGAGAAGCACCAAAAGGCCCAAGTCAAGTGCAAACGACAGACCGCCGACCAAAAGGAACCTGACGATGGCGTTTTGGTACAGTCCCAGCGCGAAGCCCGGGACCAAAGGGGGTACCGCAGGCGAGTCTTGGGACGATGACGATGCACCAGAGGCAGAACTGCGCATCGTGTGTTTGTCCTCCAGGGGGTTTAGGCGCGGAGATTCCAAGTGGTCACCTCCAAAGTATGGTTAAACCTATCATGCATAAATCCATCACCTCGTTGTTGACTCCGGCGCCCAGACTCTCCTCGACAACGCAAAAACGACCCTCGCCGCTCCGCGTTTTGCTGGTTGCCTGGTTGCTGTTCGGCTGCATTGGAAGCCTTTGGACCTTCGCCTCCCCCTTGATGTCCATTCCGGACGAACCGGCCCATGCCATTAAAGCAGCGGCCGTTGCCCGCGGTCAGTTCAGCGGCAACACCACTGGCAAGCAGGGAGAGCAGCTGACGGTAAGCGTTCCCGGCTACATCGCCGATCTGCACGATTACAAATGCTTCGCCCACAAGTCCGACGTGACGCCAGCCTGCGCACAGCCCATTGACGCAACAGACCGAGGGTGGAGAGCCGCCACGACGTCCGCCGGCAACTACAACCCCGTGTATTACGGAATCGTCGGGCTTGGAAGCCGGGGACTCAGCGGTGAAGCGGCCATCTACGCCATGCGGTTGATCAGCACCTGGCTGGTGGCCTTTTTCCTGGCCGCCATCTTTTGCGCGGCGTCGTCCCTGCGCCGCTTTCATCGGCCAGTCATCGCCGCCTCAGTTGCCTTGACCCCTGCCGTCTTTTTCCTCACTGGTTCAATTAACCCCAGCGCCCTGGAAATTGCGTCCACTGCTGCCTTGTTCATGACTCTGTGCGCCATCCTGGAGCAATCAGCGGGCAAAGTCCCCATCAGCCGCCTGCTCTTGGTTACGCTGACGTTGTCCGGGGCACTGCTGGCCCACACCCGCCCGCTTTCGCTTCTCTGGTTGGCCATCGCTGCCCTCTCAGCGGTGATTTGCTTCAGGCTGAACACGTTTCTGCAGACCCTGAAGATCAGGGGCTTTCAGCTCGCACTGGCGGGAATCGCGCTCTCCAGCCTGTTTGCTTTATGGTGGGTCAGCTCAGCCAAAAGTTTTGAAAGCCTGCTCACCGGCGCCCCCATACCGTCGGACGTAGCCGCCGTCGCAATGCTCGACAAGACAGTCTTCTTCATGGTGGAGTATGTGGGCGTTCTGGGGTGGATTGACACCCTGCCTCCTCCTGCGGCTTTGTATACCTGGGTACTGGGCTTCGGCGCGATGCTCATCCTCGCCTACACCGCGCGCCCGGTTCGGGGCCGCTGGGCAATGGCACTCTTGACCCTGACCGTAATAATCGTGCCCTTGGCACTGCAGGCAGCTACGAGCGAGCAACTCGGTTGGATCTGGCAGGGCCGTTATACCCTGGCTATGGTCGTCACGCTCATCCTTGCCGCCGGCGTTGCAACCCGGTTCCGCCAATACAGAGTCACCCCTTGGACGAAATCCCTGGTGCGGTGGGGTCTGGTCCTGGGCATCCTGGCACACACATATGTATTCCTCGAAGGCCTGAGGCGGTACACCATCGGCATCCAGGCCCACGTCAACTGGACAGAGATGTTCGAGCCTTTGTGGCAACCGCCGGGCGGCTGGCAGCTGCTCACGCTTGCTTATATTGCGGTGTTGGCAGCAGGTGGCGTATGCGTCTACCGGCTTCTGGCCATCAAGCCGGCACCCCGGGCGGAGACCAGCCCTAGCACGGATGCGCTGAGTTAACTGCCGCCTGCCCTGCTGGCAGGGGAAGTCCGTTCCTTCTCCGGCGTAGGATCTTCGTTGAAGGTCCTACGCCACGCCTCCATGGATACCAACCCAGGTAAAGCGGCCCGATAGGTCCTGGCGAGGGAGTCCCAGTTCCAATACAGCCGGGCATGTTGCAGTCCCGCCCGCTTGAGCATGGTTTTCAACTTTGTGGGACTCCGCTTGTACCATGATGCCGCCGTCCCCTCAGCGTTTGAAACGATGACGGAATCGTAATGGGCAATGCGGAACCAACGATTGTCCAAATGGGCCAGATAGGCTTGCGGGCGCTCCAGGGACTCCCGGCCCGGCTCCCGTAACAGCTGCCGGGCGACTGTCTTCAAACCCCACTTCACCATGTCCTTCTTGGCGGGCATCCCGGGATTCGTCGCCGTGGACAGTCCCATGCCAAGTGCCGGCGCAGGAAAGGAGTCGACGTCCTCGTGCATCCTTGCGTCCGAGTAGGAGTCACGCATCCCGTTGATCATCGCCAACTTGGTGCGCAGTGTGGGATACAGATGCCCGGGGCCGCTCAGGAGGTCATCCCGGGCGGACAATCTATTGTGCGCAGTGAAGTACTGAAGTGATACAAGGTGCTTGACGTCTTCCTGGAATGACTCCCGAAGTACGTTGCCGCCCTTTGCAAGCGGGCTGTGGAGCAGCGCCGTGATCAGGCGGTTTCGGTTGTGGAAATAGGCCTGCCACCCAACCAGGTCGTCCTTATCAATCCACGATATATGCCACAGGGCCGCGCCGGGGAGGGAGACGGTCCTGTAACCCGCAGCTTGGGCCCGCAAACCATACTCGGAGTCATCCCACTTTATGAACAACGGGAGGGGTAGCCCGATATCGCGGATAATCGACGTGGGGACCAGGCACATCCACCACCCGTTGTAGTCGACGTCGAAACGCCTATGCAGCCAAGGGGTTTGTCGCAGGTTGGAAACACTGAAATCGTGACGCATCTGCATGTCCTGATGCGGCTGGCTGGGCGAGAACCGGCGGGCATCGATTGTCTCGCCCATCGAATAGAGGGTGCTTCTGCTGTACAGATCAAACATGTGGCCCCCGACGATTGTCGGGCGCTTGCAAAGCCCGGCAAAAGCAATCATCCGCATGATGCTTTCGGGCTCTATGACGACGTCGTCATCCAGCAGGAGAACGTAGTCGCTTTCGTTCTCCACTGCCTCATACATGCCCCGTGCAAAGCCCCCGGATCCCCCCAGGTTTGCCTGGTTGATAATCCGCAACTTCGGCCCGATCGAAGCGGCGACCTCACTGAAGCCCGGCAGCTCCGCGACTTTTTTGGTTCCCTGGTCGACGATGAGCACCTCCCGGGCCAGCTCGAGCGCTTCAGGATGCTCGGCCAGCGCCCGGATATTGGCAAGGCAGAAGTCCGGCTTGTCCATGGTGGTGATCTGGATCGTCACTGTCGCATCGGCGCGTGGCTGGGAGGCCGCCTCCCAGCGAGCCTCGGTAAGAACCAAGTCCCCCTTGCTTGATGCCAGGTCGAACCAGAACCATCCACCGTCGCCGAACGGCTTCAGGGACAAGTGGAATTCGGTCCGTGTTTCCCCGTTTACTTTGGCTCCGTCCACCCGTTGCAGGGTTCCCCGCGCGTTGGACTTGTAGACGCTGATGGAACCATGCCCGGACGTTTCAACTACCAGACGCACCTCCCGGAGGTGGGTCCAGCGGCGCCAGTAGCTCGCCGGGAAGGCGTTGAAGTAGGTTCCCAGCGAGAGCTGTTCACCGGACCGGACCCGGACGGAATAGCGGGAAAGCAGATCGTCGAAGTGCAGTTCCTTCGGACTCGACCCCACAAGATGAAGCTTTTGTTCAACCGGCTTGGAGTTGCGGGCGAATTCGTCGCTTTCCCGCATGCGGACCCCGGTTGCCGGGCCGGCGTCGGCGTAAAGGGACATCGTGTCCACTCCCGACTCCGGAGGGAAAACAACCCTCTGAAGCGTTGACCAGCCCGGCCCTTCAGTCATGCGTCGACGCCTCCGCTTTCCAGCTTCACGCCGCTTTCAAAGTGGGGCCTGATCTTGTTATCGAACATGCTGAGTGCCGATCCAATCGCCATGTGCATGTCAAGGTACTTGTAGGTTCCCAGC
>NZ_JAPSHI010000035.1:0-27075 GCF_031180005.1 Paenarthrobacter sp.
TGACCCGGCTCCGGAACGCCTTCCAGATGCGTTCCTCGCTCCAGTCGTTCACGTCCTCGTTCGGGTCGCACTGGAAGTACATCCGCTGCACGGTCTCGGTGCGCTGGCTGATCAGCGCGAAGCCGTTTGGGGAGTTGGCGTAGATGAGTTCGTCGGCGCTGCGGGGAGCCTCCGCGAGAATCCCGAACCAGGCGAACGGGTATTCGTGGAAGTACCACTTGCGGTGGGCCTCGGGGATCTGGAAGCGGCAGTGGCTGCGGGAGCCGTCCGCGCCGGCGATGAAGTCGGCCTGCAGTTCGTAGTCAACGGCGTCGGCATCGGTGAACCAGACCCTGGGGGACCCTTCCAGGTCGTGGACGGTGGTGTCCGTGACGCTGTACCGGACGTCACCGCCGTCGGCCTCCCGCCGTGCGGCGAGGTCCGTGAACACGTCGGTCTGTGGGTAGAGCCAGACCGACTCCCCCACCAGTTCCTTGAAGTCGATGCGGTGGCTTTCGCCGTTGAAGCGCAGTTCGATGCCGTCGTGCCGGTCGCCTTCACGCAGCACGCGGTCCGAAACGCCGCTGTTCACCAGCATGTTCACCGTTCCATGCTCGAGGATGCCGGCGCGGACCGTCTCGGAGATCTCCTGGCGGCTGCGGATTTCGATCACCGTGGATTCGATGCCGGCCTTGGCCAGCAGGTGGGAGAGCATGAGACCGGCGGGGCCGGCGCCCATGATGGCGACCTGGGTTTTAATGACTGTGCGTGCTGCCACGATGTTCCTCGCTTCGTTGCCGGGCCCCGGCATGAAAACTGGGGCCGGCGTTGCTTCAGCCTTACGGCGTTGATTCTGCCTAACAGTGTGCGCCGGAGAGTGTGAACGGCGTTACGCTGATTCCATTGAACGGAACGCCGCTCCAGTCTCGACGTCACCCAGCCGCCGTGCGATGCCCCTCGCCGCTGTCTGCAGCGCCGGCACGAGGGCCTGCAGGCGCACCTCCTTCAGGGGAACGACGACGCCGAGGGCGGCCACCGCGTGCTTCTTGCCGTCCAGCACGGGAACCGCGATCCCCCAGGTGTCGGGGTCGATGACGCCGGCGAGCTGGGCGTACCCCAAGTGGTTGGCTTCGGCGAGCAGCGCACGGAGGTTCTCCACCGAGACCTTTCCGGCCGGATCCTTGAACTGCCCAAGGTACTCAGCCTGAACAGACGGCGGCTGGTGGGACATCAGTGCCAGGCCGGCGGAGGAGATATGCACTGCCAGGCGGCCTGCGATCTGCGCGCGGTTGGCGACGGACCCGCGGCGGGAGAGCCGCTCCACAAAGAGGGCCTCCCAGCCGTCGAGCACCGCCAGGTTCACGTTCTGGTTGAGTACGTGCTGGATGTCTTCCATGAACGGCATCGCCGCCTGCCGCAGTGCCAGCGTGGGTGAATTGCGGTTTACGAGCTCCCATAGCCGCAGTCCCAGCCGGACGGAACCGCCGGGGGTCGTTTCCAGGAGACCGTGCCCGGCCAGCTGCCGGACCAGCCGGTGTGCTGTGGTCAGCGGAAGCTGCGCGCGGGCGGCGAGTTCGGAGAGCTGCAGGACGGAGACGCCTTCGGGAAAAGCGGCGATGACGCGGACCACGCGGTCCACTACAGAGTCGCCGGAGACGGAATTGGCCACAGTCACTGCTTCCATTGAATGGTTTTGGTTGTCTCAGATTACATCCGCTGGTGATACAAATCTCATGTCGGCCGGTTAGCACGCCCGGCTAACCGCTTTCTTCCCACAGTTCCGACCGAACAATGAGGTTCCCATGACTACGCTCCCGGCCACCCGTCGTTCACAATGGCCCGTTTGGCTTTGCTGGCTCGCCATGGTGCTGGACGGATTCGACCTGGTGGTGCTCGGCACCGTCATTCCAACTCTCATCGAGACCCAGGATCTTGGGTTCGACGCTGTTGGAGCCACTTATGCGGCCACCATTTCGCTGGTCGGGGTGGGCATCGGCGCGCTGTTCATCGCACCGCTCTCTGACCGCTTCGGCCGCCGCCGCCTACTCGTGGCCTGCGTGGCATGGTTCTCCCTCTTCACTCTCGCCGTGGTGTTTGCCCCGAATGTGGCCGTGTTTGGCATTTTCCGGCTTCTCGCAGGCGTTGGGTTGGGGGCCTGCCTGCCCGCGGCCTTGGCCTACATGAATGACTATGCACCGGCCGGCACCGCGGGGAAATCCACCACGCGGACGATGACCGGCTACCACGTGGGCGCAGTGGCCACGGCGTTCCTCGCGATCCTTGTGGTCCCGGACTGGCGCATCATGTTCGTGGTCGGCGGGGTGGCCGGATTCGTGCTGGTGCCGTTCCTGTGGTTCCGGCTCCCGGAAACGCTGCCTCCTGTCCACGCGGAACACGGCAAGGACGCCCGGGATGTGGCGGCTCCACCGGCCCCTGCGCCTGCTTCGGTTCCTGCTGGCCGGGTACACCGCCCGATTGCCGTCCCGGCAGCCGAGCCGGAGGCCTCGCCCGCATCGCTCGTGCCGGCTGACGCCTCCGGTGAACGGGCCGGCTTCCGCGACCTCACGAAAAAGCCCTACCCGCTGGTGGCGCTGGGCATTGCCGTGGCTTCCTTCATGGGCCTCCTGCTCGTGTACGGCCTCAACACCTGGCTGCCGCAGCTCATGTCCGCAGCCGGTTACACCGTAAGCACCGGCCTGGTCCTGCTGCTCGTACTCAACGTGGGCGCCGTCGTGGGCCTGATCGTGGCCGGCATCCTGGCCGACAAGCACGGCACCAAGAAGATCGTGCTGCTATGGTTCGGCCTCTCCGCCGTGTTCCTCGCCGTGCTCAGCGTCAAGATCCAGAACGAATTCCTGCTCAACGCCGCCGTCTTCGTCACCGGCGTCTTCGTCTTCAGCTCCCAGGTCCTCGTCTACGCGTGGGTCAGCCAACTCTTTCCGGCCCGGCTCCGCGGAACCGCGCTCGGTTTCGCGGCGGGCGTCGGCCGCCTGGGGGCCATTATGGGCCCAGCCGTCACCGGAGCTCTCGTGGCCGCGGGTATCGCCTACCCTTGGGGCTTCTACGTCTTCGGCGCCGCGGCCGTGCTGGCGGTCGCTGCCCTGGTGGCTGTCCCCCACGCGATCGCCCCGCCACCCGGCCAGGGACCCGCCATCGGGAAATCCTGATCTAGCCTTCTGCCCCCATGGTGGGAGCCTGGGCGCCTCAGCGGCATTGCCATCATCGACGGGCACTACGGGGAGACGGACATACCCCGCAGGGGGCAGGAGGCATCGGCCCTCGCTCCCGAACCACCGGAGCTAACTGTTAGCCGCCCTTGGAAAGCCGAACTTTTACCGGGATAATTGCAGGGCCCACGGAGCGGGGACCGTCATCCCACGCGCCCAAGGGTAGGCGTGGGATAACCCTTTGACATGCGGCTGTTCATCCACTGAACGCCTTCCATGATCCCGCCGAACGGATAAAGGTGATACAGGACAGCTCCGAGGTTCCCGCCGTCCAGCCCGGCCGTGAGGTGATCCCAATAGCGCTCAGGACTGACGCGGTGGTCAGCGTTGCCCACCAACAGTCCATATCTCCGGGCGATAGCTGCCGACGATACCCACCTGGCGGATGAAATGGCGTTCCAGGAGGTCGCTTCTCAGGAGGGCCAGCGAGTCCTCGAAGGGATCGGCAGGGACGGCCGGGTCACCGCCCACAAGGATTATCCGCGACGGGGCTGCTTCTGCAATCAGGGCGTCGAGAAGATAATCGCGGTCCCGCTCGGAGCGCAGGCGGCGCGAGGAAATAATCGGGACAGGCTCGAAACCGCCTGCCAGTATTACCCGGGCAGCTTTGATGCGCTGGGCATGATCCTCATTCCCAAGGAACGCGATGTTGATCGGCGTTCCCGGAGGAATGGTAGCCTTGGCGGCCTCGACTTGGGAGATGTCTTTGGCAGCCACCTCCAGGGCGTAATGTCCATCGGACTGGCTGGCGGATCGGCAGTGGCTATCGAGGCTAGACATCCCCATCACCTGGCTTTTCTGAGAAGAAGCAGTTCCGCTTGACAGAGCAGAATCCGACGGCGGCACGGGCCATGAGGACGAGAACCAAGAGTCCGATTCCGAACGCCTCCCAATATCTGTACGGCGTAAAGTACAGGAGGCTCTCCTGGCCTGTGGCGGATCCGGAACCGAAAGAAAACGCGAGGACCGCACACGTGGACAAAAGAACAAGGAAACTCGCCCTATCAACGATCTCCAAATTGGCTTCCGTCGCTGTACTCCTCTGGTATCGGTGGGGAATACGCCTGGTGGGTCCAGTCAGAAATCCAGTAGGACCCGGGGATCTTCCCCGGTTAGGGCTGCCTGGAGGAGCCGGGTGAGGTTTTCGATGGTCACGGGGTGAGGGTTGTTGACCGGCACGGCCGGGAGGACGACCTCGACTGCCTCGGCGATCCAGTCGGCGGTGAAGCCGTAGTCGGACAGCGCCTTGGGTGCATCCAGGCGTTTGCGTAGTTCCTGCAGGCCAGTCAGTGCGTCGGCCGTGCCGAACGCTGAGGCGATGCGGGCCTCGGCCTCGGGCGCGGAGGGGGCATTGAAGGCAAGGACGTAAGGCAGCACGGTGGCGTGCGTCTGCGCGTGGGGAAGGTTGAAAGTGCCACCCAGGACGTGGCAGATCTTGTGGTGCAGCCCGGATCCGGCCGAGGCGAACGCGACGGCGGACAGGTACGCGCCGTAGAGAGCCTGCTCGCGTCCCTCTGCTCCTGCCGGGTCCTCGTTGATGAGCGGCAGACCACGGCTGAGGGCGCGGATTCCTTCGGCACCGAGAGCGGCGTTGATCGGGTCGGCGCGGGGTGCCCACATTGAGTCGATGCAGTGGGCCATGCCGTTCAGGCCGGAGGCTACGGACATCTCTACGGGCAGGGACAGCGTCAGGGATGCGTCGTAGATGACGGTGACGGGCAGAACGGCGTCGTCCACTCCAGTGGTTTTCCGGGAGGCTTCGGTCAGGCCCCACACGTTGGTGGCTTCGGATCCGGCGTAAGTAGTGGGCACGGCGATGATAGGCAGGCGGGATGTCAGGGCAATGGCCTTCGCCAGGCCTGTGGTGGACCCGCCACCGACACACACCAGCAGGTCAATGCCGGCTTCGGCGGCCGCCGCACGGGCCTTTTCGGCGACCTCGATCGGTACGTGCATAACGACGTCGTGATGCCACACTGCCACCTCGATTTCGGCGGCGACGGCGCGGGCCAGCGGCGTCGCGGAGTCCGAGGCGATCACCATCACGCGCTGCGCGCTCAGTCGGGCTACTTCCGCTGCGAGGTTCGCAGCGGCCTTGCCGGAACCGAAGAGGACACGCTGGCCCAGGGCCACATGGTCAAAAATCAGGCCCATAGTCAGTTCTCCCGTTCAAAATTGCGGCACCGCAGCCGTCGAGGCGACAAGCTCAGAAGCCGGCGCCCTCTTCGTCGGAGGATATTTCGTAATGCCACCCGGCCCATGCCGAGTGGACCAGGACCGACTTCTCATGCTCCCGGCCACTCGGTAAGGCCGGCGGAGCCGATGACGTGGTCGGGGTGGATGTATCGTGCGCTGACATCGTGCCTTTGTTCTTGATTTCCGTGAGCATGGCCCCTCCTGGGAGAGACCCGGGCCAGCTGCTGCTGCAGCTGGCCCGGGTCGTACTATTTGGTGAATCCGACACCGATGACGTCAAGGTCGTGTCCGATAATGAGTTCCCCGTCGAAACCCGTGGCACAAGCCTCCCAAACGCTGTCTGGTCTATTTCCCGGAACCAGATGTGAAAGGACGAGTGATTTGACGCCGGCTTCCTGGGCAATGGGTCCGACGTCCTCGATGAGTGTGTGCGCCTGGATCAGATGCTGGTATAGCCCTTCCTGAGCGTCGGTACGAGGTTCTGGAAAGAGGGATTGGGGCCAGGTCTTATCAATCACCTCGTGGACCAGAACATCCGCACCTTTGGCCAGCTTGATGAGGTTTGGCGTCTTTCCGGTGTCTCCCGAAAAGACCACCGAGCCGTCGTCTGTGTCAAAGCGGTAAGCAAGGGCAGGGAAAACGGGGGCGTGGTTGACTAAGGTTGCTGAAACCCTGACATGGTCATCTTCATAGAATGTGAAGGGACTCATTTCCGGGCAAGGATCCGAATTCGGGCTTTTGACGAACGCGGGGGGTACCGGCACGTCGAAAGCTTCCCATAGCTGGTTGGGATGTGGCTTACGGTTATCAAAAAGCCTGTCATTGAAGTCAGTAGCGTACGCCTGCACGATGAGATCCGTCATCTCCCGGGTGCCGGGGGTCGGGTTCTCAGGACTGACGGGGGTGGGTGGAGTTCCTGCCCCGAACAAGGGGGGCAACTGGCCGCGGTTACCGGGGCCCCAGATCGGTATTCTCTTGACGGACTGAAGACCGTTGAAAAGGCCCTCGCTGAGTATATTGTTCAGGTCAACGACGTGGTCAGAGTGGAGATGGGTAAGAAATATTCCGGCCAGCACATCTAGCGGCCCGTCCATATCCTTCTCGTAGTTGGGACCAAGTTGGGCCTTCCGTAGCTGGCCCATCACCCCGTGACCTGCGTCGATGAGGTAATAGCGATCCCCGACCACAAGGGCCGAGGATATTCCTTCGCGCGTGCCGCCCGGCCAGTAGGGGGGACCTCCCGAAGTGCCAAGAAGAACCAGACGGGTGCGATAGCCTTCAGCCGGCGCAGGGCCGAATGACCGAAAGGCTGATGATCTCTCCGGGCTGTCGCTACAGGCCGTCAGGGTGACGGCCGCTGCGCCGAGCCCGAAGCTGGCGAGGATATTTCGTCTGGAGACTCCGGATGATTCAAGTCTGCTCATCACGTCGCACATAGTTCTTGCTCCTGGTTTAGATATCTTTTACACTCGACCCCGGGCTGCTGCTTGGCTTTTCAAAGGCGGACTCACGGAAACAGGCGGCCAAAGCTGCTTAGGCTGTTCATGCCCCCAAAGTCATTACTGACTTTTTCTCCCCGATATCCGCTGGCTCGCATTTGTTTCTCGCATGCTCTGGCACTACAGATTCGCGGAAGACCCCACGAAGTAGGATGCCCAGTTCCTGTGGTGTTGAATTCGCGTTCGTCTCGTCGTACCAGCAGGCTCACGCTGCACGTGTTTGAGCTTCCCCCTTTGAGGGGTGACCCACCGCGGGCAGAGGGCAGTCGGGATGCCGGAGATGTCTTGTCGGGTCGTTGTCGTCTGCTGTCAGCGATGCCTCTTGTGAGGATGAGCGGCGCTCCTTGCAGCGCCGCTCATCCGGAACTAAGTTAGTTGCGCTTGAGGAACAGGCTGACGTCGTCGTTGCTGATGAGGTCAGGGACCGTCCAGCCGTCCAGGTCGTATTCGGCAAGGCACTGGTCCGCGAAGCCCTTCATGTAGTCCGTGGTGCCCTGCGCCTGCGCGGCAAAGAGGATCTCGGCTTTCACGTTTTCGTGGTTGCCTGAGTAATTCCGCTCGTAGAGTTCGTGCCGGCCACCGAACTCAGTGCCGATGGAGTCCCAGAGCAGCTTCATGAGCTTCACGCGGTCCACTGCCTCGACGCCGTCGGAGCCACGGACGTATTTGTCCAGGTAGGGCCGGATCTCAGCGGTCTTGAAGTCCAGTGCGGAGGAGTTCAAGTAAATCAAGCCGGACGCGACGTCCTGCTCTATGATTTCCTTGATCCTGGGGTAGCCGATGGCCATGAACATCCGGTAGGACAATCCGTAGTCCAGCTTCGGCAGCACGGTGCCGTTAGGGCCCTCGTCCGGGTTTAGGGTCATGCCATCGATCAGTGCGTAGAACATGTTCCGCCAGCCCAGCACCTCCCCTACGCGGGTCTGGACCCCGCGGAAGTCCTGGGTTCCGGCGACTTCCAAGGCCTTCATCAGCAGTCCGGCGATGAAGTCCAGCTTGGTGGCGAGCCGAATGACTCCCTGGAAGGTGAAGCGGTTGATGAAGCCGGTCTGCGGGAAGAAGTTGTTGATCTTCTCCACATCCCCGTAGGCGAACACGTTCTCCCACGGGATCAACACCTTATCGAAGACGAAAACGGAGTCGTTCTCGTCCATCCGGCTTGAGAGCGGATAGTCGAACGGGGTACCCATCACGGCCGCTTGGTGACTGTAGGAGGCACGGCTGATTAGCTTGACCCCGGGCGCGTCCATCGGGACCGTACAGATCAGCGCGAATTCCTTGCGCTTGATCGGCAGCCCATAGTGGGCAATGAAGTTGTAGTTCGTGATCGCCGAGCCGGTCGCGACGACCTTGGCCCCGGAAACTATCAGGCCCGAACCGGTTTCCTTCTCGACTTTCATGAACACGTCCCCGACCTGGTCCGGGGGCAGGTGGCGGTCCACCGGCGGGTTGATGATCGCGTGGTTCCAGTACAGGACCTTTTCCTGTGACTCCTTGTACCAGCGCTTCGCGTTCTCCTGGAAGGGTTCGTAGAAGTCCGGCATGCCTCCCAGGGTACCCAGGAACGCGGCCTTGTAGTCGGGCGAGCGTCCAAGCCAGCCGTAGCTCATTCGGGCCCAGGTCTCGATCGCGACGCGGTCCTTTTTCAGGTCCTCGACACTGTGCGGGGTGCGGAAGAAGGACATGGTCTTGCCGCCGGAACCGGTGTCGGTGGGAACCATGAGCTTGTCCTGCAGCTCGGGCTTGTGCATCCCGTCATACAGCCGGGCGGCCATGCGAATGGAGTTCCGGAAAGCAGGATGGGTAGTGACGTCTTTAACCCGTTCCCCGTAGATCCAGACCTCCCGGTCATCCTGGAGGGACTTGATGTATTCGTCGCCTGTCATTGGCATTTTCGGGTTGGCGGGGGTAGTCCGCTCATCTACCGTGGGTGCTGAGGACGGCGAAGGGGTTGTTGCTGATTGGCTAAGGGTTTCAGTCATGATCGTCCCTTTCAGGGCAGTCGGTAAGAACTGGTGGTCTTGCAGGTGACTAAATGGAATTGAGGGGCTTGAAGGATTTGGCGCCGGCGAACCAGCCCGATTCGGGAGCGTCGCCGGAGTGGTCCCAGGGCGCACCCTCGACGAAGCGTCCGATCTCACGGAACTTGCCGCCGAAGAACAGCAGGGGTTCGCGCTTGGTGACTTCCATGGCGATCACTTCGCCCACGACGATGATGTGGTCGCCACCGTCGTAGATGTTCCACGGCCGGCATTCCAAGGTGGCAGCGTTCTTAGTGAGCACCGGGACGTTGCCGTCGAGGGTCCACTCGGGCTCCTCCTTCATGACCTTGCCGGCGAAGTGCAGGGCGACGTCCATCTGTTCGAGCGAAAGGATGTTGATGGCGAAGGGGGCGCCTTCGAGGTAACGGGCTGCGCGCGAGGTGCGGGTCAGGGTCACCTGGGCCAGTGGAGGGTCTAGGGAGACGGCGGTGAAGGCGTTCACGGTGGCCCCGTGCGGAACGCCGTCCTCGGACCGGCAGGTCACCACGGTAACGCCGGTGGCGAACGTGCCGAAAGCGTGGCGCAGTTCGCGGGTGTCGATAGGGGTCATGACTGCTTGCTGAGTCATTGACGCCTCCTTAGTTCAGGCCTGATTTTGGCAAGGCGGCATCAGGGCGGGCCGTGTGGATTGAACGGGCGGGTGGCGCAAGACGCCGCCCCGCCGGTGGGAGCCGTGCCGGGTGTGGCTGGCTCAGTCCAGGAACGTCGGTGCTGTGTGTTAGTCCTGCGGATCGAGGATGAAGTCGTAGGTGACTTCCCGGCCCTTGCCGTCCACGCGCTCGGTGGGGGCGAGGATGAGCTCGGGCTTCACGGCCGAGGCGATGTCATCGGCGACGTGCTCGTCGCCCTGGAAATACAACTGCGTGGTGATGAGCTGGTGCCCGGGCGCCGAAACCTTCAAGTGCAGGTGGGCCGGGCGCCAGGCGTGCCAGCCGGCCGCGGCGATGAGTGCACCGCAGGCACCGTCGGTGGGGATCTGGTAGGGCGCGGGCTGGATGGTGTTGATCTGGAAGTTACCCTCGGCGTCGGCGATGATGGAGCCGCGGAGGTTCCATTCCGGCAGGCCCGGGGCGAACTGGGAGTAGAAGCCGAGGTCATCAGCGTGCCATAGTTCGATTAGCGCTCCGGGGAGGGGTTCCCCGGCAACGTTGCGGACCTGGCCTTGGAACAGCAGCGGGGTCCCTGGCTCGTCCTCGCGCATAGGCAACGTGGCGGGGCTGTTCTGAGAGGGAGCGTTCGGGATGTAGTAGGGCCCCTCGATGGTCCCCCTGGAGCCGTGCCTGTTGGCGTTGGCCACTTCCTCCACGGAGTGTTCTACCCAGACGTCCAGGAACAGCGGCCATTCCCCGTCCTCGCCGACCCTGATGAGCCAGGCCTTGAAGGCGTTGTATTCGTCGTAGGTGACCTTTTCCTCAAGGACGGTGTCGTTGATCGCCTTGATGATCCGGCCGGCGAGGGTGCTGACACGTTCCTGGCTGGTGTTGGCAGCGAACTGCTTGTTTTCCCTGAAGCGGGCGGTTGCCCCTGCACCTGAAGCGGCGGCCGTGGCGTGTGTTTCCGTGGTCATGATGACTCCTTTGTCGATGAACGGTTTGTCTGTGGACAGTCCGGGGCGTTGCGGGGGTGCCCTTTGCCTCCCGCCCGTGCAGTGTGCCGGGCGTCACATCCTGGCGTTAGTTCAACGGTAGAACGGTAATTGAGCTATGAGAAATACCTATTTCCGACTCATTGAAAGCCTTTGCATATGAATCACGAGGCGGGGCGCTTTGGTGAGGCGACGGCGGAGGGGTGCTTTGCGAGCGGCGTTACCTTGATGTCCATGTACGGAAAGAGGGGCAGTCCGGAGAGCAGGGTATGCAGTTCGTCGTTGTCGGCAACGTCAAAGACGGAGTAGTTGGAGCATTCCCCGACGATCCGCCAGAGGTGGACCCAGCGGCCGTCACGCTGTAGCTGTTGGGAGTATTCCTTTTCCTGCGCTTTGATGGATTCCGATCTCTCCCGGGATGTCCAGCGGGATGTTGACGTCCATTCGAACCAGGTACAGCATCAGTGTCTCCAAGGTGTCAGGGCAGGAGAGCGGAGGAGCTCCGGTCAGTCCTGCCGGTACTTTTTCAGTTTGTCTGCATCAATCAGCGCGCCGACGCCAGGCACCTCACGAACGCGGATGGCGCCGTTGCTGATCTCCAGCGGCTCGGCGAGGAGGTCATCCGTCATGTCCAGGAAATTGGAGAGTTCCCCCGCACGCCTGGAGCTGGTCTCGAAGGCTGCGCCGAGCGTCACCGTGGCCAGGCTGCCGACCTGGGTGTCGATCTGGTTTCCCATCGTGACGTCCACGCCCAGGCCCTCGCACAGCCCCAGTATCTGCTGTGCTTCGGTGAAGCCGCTCCTCGCGGTTTTGATGCAGATGGCGGTGCTGCCACCGGAGAGCAGTTCCCGGGACACGTCACCGGGCGTGGCGACGCTTTCATCACCCACAACCGGGATGCTGGAGTGTTGTACGAGCCGGCGCCGGCCCATGACCTCGCCCGCATCGCACGGCTCTTCCAGCATGGACAGGCCCAGCCCTTCGGTGCGGCGGAGCACTTCCATTGCCTCGTTGGCGGTCCAGCCGCGGTTGGCGTCCAGATAAATCTCGGTGTCCGCACCGAGGCCATCGCGCAGCACCTGGCATGCCTCGACGTCCAGGGAGAGCGGCCGGCGGCCGGTTTTTAGCTTGAAAGTGTTGATTCCGTACGTCTCCCGGAAGCGCAGCGCCTCCTCGAGCAGATCTTCGGCGGGTTTGAAACCAAGCATGTGAGAGACGCGCATGCTGTCGGTGAAGCCGCCCAGCAGCTTATGAACAGGGGTGCCGAGGGAGATGCCGATGATGTCCCAGAGGGCGATGTCCAAGGCACCCTTGGCGGTGGGATTATGGACTGTGCGGCGGAGTATCTGTTGGACCTTAGATCTGTCCAGGGGGTCCAGACCGATCAGTTGCGGGGCAAAGACCTTGGTGACCACCGAGACGATGGAGTCCTGCGTTTCGCCATACGTGTAGGGCCGCGGCGGAGTGTCCGCCACGCCGTAAATGCCGTTATCCGTGTGGACCCGGATCAACACGTGTTCCGCGGTCGTCACCTCGCCGCTAGCGAACTTCAACGGCCGGGCGTAGGGAATGGCGTAAGGGATGGCCTCAATGCGTTCAATTTTCATGGGGAGAATCCTTTGCGGCAGCTGCGGGCTGTGACGGAAGTGAATCGAACAGGGTCAGGAAGCTTTGTATCAGCGGCGTCTCGTTGTTGCGGTTCCACGCAACAGCCAGGTCCACAGGCGGCGGATTATGCAGCGGCCGGAAGACCACGCCCTGGAAGGAGAACATCCGTGACGTCATGGGAACCAGGGCGATCCCCATCCCTGCGGCGACAAGGGAGAGCAGCGTGGAGGTTTCCTTGGCCTCCTGAACCAGCCGCGGCTGGAAACCAGCCTTCCGGCAGGTGTCCTGGAAGATGCCGCTGACCACTGAGTGGCTGGGGTAACCAATGAAGCTTTGCGACGCCAGATCTGCGATCTTGAGTGTGCCCTGCTCCGCCAGCGGGGAATCGGCGGGCAATGCAGCTACTAGCCGGTCCTGCTCGAGCAGCTTGTGGGCCACCGCTTCCGAACGGATGGGCGGACGTAGGACTGCGACGTCCAGCCGCCCCTCCTCCAAAGCCGTCTCCATTTCAGGGGTTAGCATCTCTCCCTGGACCGTGATGCGGAGCCCGGGAAGGTTGCGCCGCGCAGACTGCACTATGATAGGCATCAGGCGGTAGGTGGCGGTGCCGGTGAAACCCACCCTGAGCACCCCTGTGGCCCCCGCCCCCACCTGCTGCACATCGGATTCGAGTTTCACAAGTTCCTCCAGCAACACACGGCCCCGATCCAACAGAACCTGACCCGCCGGCGTGAGCTCCACCTTCCGCGTGGTCCGCACCAAAAGCGGTGTCCCCAGCTGATCCTCCAGCTGCCTGATCTGCTGAGACAAGGGCGGCTGCGCCATATGAAGCCTTACCGCCGCGCGGCCGAAATGACGCTCCTCTGCCACTGCAATGAAATACCTGAGCTGTCGCGTCTCCATTCGAAGCCTCTCAGCAGTTGGTCACGAAACAAACACTCGTGCTGCATCTAGCCTAAGATCCGCGATTAGTAATAAGAAATACTCATTTACGGCTTACTAATACCGTTTGGATACTAGTCACCGGTCTTCTCGAACGGAAGGATGGAACAGCCACCCCCCGCCGTGTGCTGGTTTGAGGGGCGCCCTATCGCTAGAATGACGGGACCATGGCCAGCCAGCAGAACGATCTGCACGCGCCGCCCCGCGCCTTACAGTTCACGACTCAGGGCATCGCGCCGCTCAGCCGCATCCAGCACTGGGAAAGCCATAACGCCAAGGCCTTGATTTCGCTCGACATCCGGACCATCGACGAGTCCCCGCTGCACGCTACCGAACTCAACCTTCAGTTCCCCTCCCTTCGCCTGGCCCGCGTGCAGGGAACGCCCCAGATCGTCGAGCGCTCGGAATCGTTCATCCGGCAGAACCCCACCGACGTGGTAGCCGTCTTCTTTGCCCTCGCCGGCGATGCATTCTTCTATCACCGCCGCGGCCACGAGACCCTGAAACCAGGCCAGGCCATCATGTACGACGCAGACCTGCCCTTCATGCGCGGCTTCGCCGCGGGGCTTCAGGAACTGGTCCTCACGATTCCCCGGCCACTCTTCCGGGAGTTTTCCGGCGGCACATCGCTGAACCAGCCGGTACGCTTCGATTTCGGCCCCGGCGCCGGGACTCAGGCGCAAGAACTCGCCCGGATGATCGGCTCGGCGCTGGTGTCCGAGCCGCCGGCGGACGACACCGAGAAAGCCGTCCTGGAACTGTTCCGCCTTATCGCTTCGGGGGGCAAGGCCGGCAGCGGAACCGGTTATTTGGCAGCTGCCAAAGGTTACATTGAACGGTCCTTTGGCGATCCGGGACTCGGGACGGCGGAGGTGGCTGCGGCCGTCGGCATCAGCGAGCGGCAGTTGGGACGCGCATTCGCCGACGCCGGCCTGACGCCAGGTCGCTACGTGCTCGGGCTGCGACTGGACCGAGGCCGTGAACTCCTCGCCTCACCCGCCGCGGCCGGAATGACCATCGGAGAGATTGCCGCGGTGGTCGGTTTCTCCTCGCAGAACTATTTCGCCCGGACCTTCAAGGAACGGTTCCACACCACGCCGCTCCAGATCCGCAAGGCAACCAGGGCTGGCATCCAGCTCGATTAGTAGGCAGCAGACGGATTCGTTTTCGCACAGCTCCGACGCTTTTTAGCACTTACCGGACGCGTCGGCTATGACAGGCACCACCTGCCATGGTGATCTGGGACACTTCTTGGGAAGGCGCCATTCGGTCCGCGCCACAACCGCGGAGCTTCAGCGCCAAGCGACCTAGTCCAGCAACAACCAACGGAGGTTGTCATGCCAATTTTCAATGACGGAATTGCCGCCACTGCCCGCCCGGACGGTACCGGCATCGTCACTACCGACGTGCTGATCGTGGGCTCTGGCCCTGCCGGCAGCTCCGCATCCCTTTTCCTCTCCAATCAGGGCATCTCCAACATCATGATCACCAAATACCGTTGGACGGCGAACACGCCTCGCGCCCACATCACTAACCAGCGCACCATGGAAGTGCTCCGCGATGCCGGCATCGAGGACCAGGTCCTGGCCGAGGCCACTCCGCATGAGCTTATGGGTGACACGGTTTACTGTGAAAGCCTCGCTGGGGAAGAGATCGGCCGCCGCCCCACCTGGGGAACGCGGCCGGATCGGCGGGCCGACTATGAACTTGCGTCGCCCGCTATGCCGTGCGACATTCCACAGACACTTCTTGAACCGATTATGGTCAAGAACGCGGCCATGCGCGGCACGCAGGTTCAGTTTTCCACTGAGTACCTGTCCCACACGCAGGACGCAGACGGAGTCAGCGTCCAGGTGCTGAACCGTCTCAGTGGACACGAATACACCATCCGAGCCAAGTACCTCATTGGCGCCGATGGTGCGCGTTCCAAGGTCGCTGCCGACATCGAGCTCCCCATGGAAGGGTTGATGGACATCGGCGGCTCCATGAATATCACTTTCAAAGCGGACCTGACCCACCTCGTTAAGCACCGCCCGTCCGTCCTGTACTGGGTGTTCAACCCGGGCTCAAATGTCGGCGGCCTCGGTGCCGGCCTGATCCGCATGGTCCGCCCTTGGGACGAGTGGCTGATCTGCTGGGGCTTCGACATCAATGGCGAACCGCCGGTTCTGGATAAGGACGAAGCAATACGGATCATCCGGAATTTGGTTGGCATCGCAGACCTTGACGTCACGATCTTGGGCTACTCGTTGTGGGGCAACAACGAACAGTGGGCCACGCACCTGCAGAAGGGCCGCGTTTTCTGCGCCGGAGACGCCATCCACAAGCACCCGCCAAGCCACGGACTCGGCTCCAATACTTCCATTCAGGATGCCTACAACCTGGCCTGGAAGCTAGCCGTAGTGATCAAGGGACAAGCCGGTCCCGAGCTGCTGGAAACCTACTCCACGGAACGCGCCCCCGTGGCTAAGCAAATTGTGAACCGGGCCAATCAGTCCAGCCGCGACTACAAGCCGATCTTTGACGCCCTGGGGGTCACGAACGCTACCACCAATGAGGAGTTCACCGAAAAGCTCCAGTTGCGCAAGGAAAAGTCGCCTGAGGGCGCCGCACGCCGCACGGCGCTCCGTGCAGCTCTCGACGCGAAGGACTACGAGTTCAACGCACAAGGCACCGAAATCGGTCAGTTCTACGAGTCAACGGCTATCGTGACTGACGGCGGTCAGCGGCCTGCCCCTACCGAAGACGAACTGCTGCACCACCAGAAGTCCACTTTCCCGGGCCTCCGCCTGCCGCACGCCTGGCTCGGAAACGCAAAGTCCAAGTACTCGACACACGACATCGCCAAGGGCACCGGTTTCACCATTTTCACCGGGATCACCGGTGAAGCCTGGGCAGACGCCGCGGTCAGAGTTGCCGATCGCTTGGGCGTCGAGCTCAAGGCCGTGGTGATCGGTGAAGGCCGGGAGGTCCAGGACCTCTACGGAGATTGGCTCCGCCAGCGCGAAATCGAGGAGGACGGCGTCATCCTGGTCCGCCCGGACAAGCACATCGGATGGCGCGCCCACGCCATGGTTCAGGATCCGGAAGCGGCGCTCTCCGCTGTGCTCGCCGAAATCCTAAGCATTGATAAGAACGATTCTGGCCACTTCGCAGAGGAAGCCGAAGCCGTTCTCTCACCCGCCCGTCTTGGTCGCTGACACGACAGTCTCAGCGGCCGGGGTGCACCAGGTCTTCATTAAAACGCAAGGCCAATTAGCAACTTTGAAATGGGTATTTATCCTCACTCAATTCGAGCTTCACGATTAGCCACTACCCAAGTGGTGCGGGGCACAAAGTAAGGCTGAGGAAATACGAAGTCCGCGCACGCACACAGGATGCATCGACAAAGGAGTCATCATGACAGTAGAAACCCAGGGAACCGCCGCCGCTTCAGGTGCAGGCGCCACCGCCAGGTTCCGGGAGAACAAGCATTTTTCCGCCGCCACCAGCCAGGAGCGCGTCAGCAGGCTTGCCGGCCGCGTTATCAAAGCCATCAACGCCACCGTGCTGGATGAAGAGGTCAGCTACGACGAGTACAACGCCCTGAAGGCCTGGCTCATTAAGGTCGGCGAAGACGGCGAATGGCCCCTGTTCCTCGACGTCTGGATTGAGCACTCCGTCGAGGAAGTAGCCAACGCCAGCAGGCAGGGATCCAAGGGCACCATCGAGGGACCCTACTACCTGCCGGATTCACCCCAGCAGCACTCTCCGGCCACCCTGCCGATGCGCGATAACGAACCCGGCACTCCTTTGCTGTTCCAGGGGCAGGTCACCAACGTCGCAGGCCAGGCCCTGCCGGGTGCCACGATCGAAATCTGGCACGCCGACGATCTCGGCTTCTATTCGCAGTTCGCCCCGGGCCTGCCCGAATGGAACCTCCGCGGCACGATGGTGGCGGACCAGGAGGGCAACTTCCAGATCAACACCATGCAGCCCGCGCCGTACCAGATCCCCACGGACGGTGCTTGTGGACAGCTCATCGCCGCGGCCGGCTGGCACGCGTGGCGCCCGGCGCACCTGCACCTCAAAGTGTCGGCTCCGGGTCATCAGCTCATCACCACCCAGCTGTACTTCGAAGGCGATGAACACGTGGCGGACGATATCGCTTCGGCCGTGAAACCCGAACTGGTGCTTGCCCCGGCCAACCGCGCCGATGGCGCCGGGAGCGAAGTCACCTACAACTTCATCCTGGACCCAGAGGAGTAAGAAAAATGACTCAGGAAGCAGCCGCCGCCCCCGTCGACCCGCGCCAGTTGCGGAACGCCTTCGGCCAGTTCGCCACCGGCGTCACCGTAGTGACCTGCCGGTCCGACGACGGCGTCCCGCACGGTGCCACGGTCAACGCCTTTACCGCGGTGTCATTGGACCCTCCGCTGGCGCAGGTGACGCTCACCCGCACCTCGCGGGCTGCGCAGTATCTTGATGGGGCTCCCTTCGCCATCAACATCCTGTCCCACGACCAGTTGGACGTTGCCTGGCACTTCGCCGGCAAACCGTTGCCCTATGAGCCTGCCTGGACGCTGGACGGAAACGTTCCGGTCCTGTTGGAGAACAAGGCAACGTTGGAATGCACGCCCTGGGCGATCTACGACGGCGGCGACCACATCATCGTCATCGGCGAAGTCCAAAAACTCGAGGTGACAGACCGCGAACCGCTGCTGTTCTTTGGCGGAAAGTTCCGCGAAATCGGGCCCCTGACGGGTTCTAGCCACTGGCACCACAGCGGTGACTCACTAGAATCCGGATGGTTCTCCGGAGCGGATTCCTTCAAAGCCTTTAGCAGCATCTAACCCCCGCAATTCTTACCGAAAGGAATCATCATGACCGAGATCCTGGACGACACAGCACCCACCACCGCTCCCACGATGGGCGAACGGACCACTCCCGCCAACCCGAAGATGCCGATGACGGGGGACGAGTACATCAACTCGCTCAAAGACGACCGCGAAGTGTGGATCTACGGCGAGCGGGTCAAGGATGTCACCACCCACCCGGCGTTCCGGAACTCCATCCGGATGGCCGCCCGGCTCTACGATGCCATGCACAAGCCCGAACTGCAGGACAAGCTGATGGTCCCCACCGATACCGGCTCCGGAGGCAAGACCATGTCGTTCTTCCGCGCCCCGCACAGCGTGGAGGACCTCAAAAAAGACCGCGTCGCGATTGAGACGTGGGCCCGGATGAGCTACGGGTGGCTGGGCCGCTCTCCGGACTACAAGGCCGCGTTCCTGGGCACGTTGGGCGGTATGCCGGACTTCTACGAGCCGTTCCAGGACAACGCGAAGCGCTGGTACAAGGAGTCACAGGAGAAGGTTCTCTACTGGAACCACGCGATCATTAACCCGCCGGTGGACCGTCACCTGCCACCGGACCAGGTAGGAGATGTCTTCATGAAGGTGGAAAAGGAAACAGATTCCGGACTCATCGTCTCCGGAGCCAAGGTCGTGGCCACCGGCTCGGCGATCACCAACTACAACTTCATCGCCCACTACGGTCTGCCGATCAAGCGCAAGGAATTCGCACTGATCTGCACCGTGCCGATGGACGCCCCCGGCGTGAAGCTGATCAGCCGCGCCTCCTACAGCCACCAGGCAGCTGTCATGGGCACTCCGTTTGACTACCCGCTCTCAAGCCGCATGGACGAGAACGACTCCGTCTTCGTCTTCGACAAAGTCCTCATCCCCTGGGAAAACGTGTTCGCCTACGGCGACGTGGAGAAGATCAACAACTTCTTCCCGCAAACCGGCTTCATCAACCGCTTCACCTTCCAAGGCGTTATCCGTTTGGCCACCAAGCTGGACTTCATTGCCGGACTGCTGCTGAAAGCCCTCGAAGTCGCCGGCACCCAGGACTTCCGCGGCGTCCAGACCCGAGTCGGTGAGGTCCTGGGCTGGCGCAACATGTTCCGCGCGCTGATCGACGGCATGACCCTCAACCCGGACGAGGGACCCAACGGCACCGTGCTGCCCAAGCTGGACTACGGCCTGGCGTACCGAATGTTCATGGCCATCGGCTACCCGCGCATCAAGGAAATCATCGAACAGGACGTCGCCTCGGGCCTGATCTACCTGAACTCCTCAGCACTGGACTTCAAAACCCCGGAGATCCGGCCGTACTTAGACAAGTACGTCCGCGGCTCCGACGGCGTTGAAGCGGTTGACCGCGTCAAGCTCATGAAGCTGCTGTGGGACTCGATCGGCACCGAGTTCGGCGGCCGTCACGAACTCTACGAACGCAACTACTCCGGCAACCACGAAAACGTCAAGGCCGAGATCCTCTTCGCCGCCCAAGCCCAGGGCACCACGGACTCCATGAAGGGCTTCGCCGACCTGTGCATGTCCGAATACGACCTGGACGGCTGGACCGTCCCTGACCTCATCAACAACAACGACGTCAGCCTGTTCCTCAAGCGCGGCTAGCCGGCACTGTACTGCCAATGGCTGCAGGTACGGTGCGGAGATCCCGCACCGTACCCGCAGCCTTCACCCCTACCGCCACTACCAAACTCAGTCCGCGCAGACCAGGAGCATCGATGACACTGCAGTTCGATCATGTGGCTCCACGCCAGCGGGTGCTGTTCGGCAACGGGAACGCAACTGCGGACCTTGCCGCCGAAACTGAACGGCTCCAAGCCCGAAATGCCATGGTTATTTCCAGCTGCAGGTACGCGGACGTGGCCGGGATCATCACGGAAGGCGTCAACGTTGCCCTGCATTATCACGACGTGGTGGAGCATGTTCCGGCCGCGGCGGCGGAGGCAGCCCGCACGGCTGCCGCCTCCCACAACGTCGACCTCCTGGTAGCCGTCGGCGGCGGATCGGCCATCGGACTGGCCAAGGCCGTTGCGCTCACCACGGGACTGCCGATAATCGCGGTGCCCACCGGCTACGCAGGTTCCGAGGCCACGAACGTCTGGGGCATCACAGCGGACCACTGCAAGACCACCGGCGCCGACGACCGTGTGCTGCCAGTGTCGGTAATTTACGACGTCGGGTTGACGTTGTCGCTGCCGGTGGCACTATCGGTGGCCTCGGGCTTGAATGCGCTGGCGCACTGCATCGATTCCCTGTGGGCGCCACGCGCCCATCCATTGAACGCGGCACTCGCCACGGAAGCCATCCGCCTGCTCGCCGGGGGACTGCCGGCCGTGAAGGCTGACCCCTCAAGCGTCGCAGGCCGGGAACAGCTGCTGAGCGGGGCGTTCCTGGCGGCGGCCGCATTCGCGTCAGCCGGGGCGGGAATGCACCACAAGATTTGTCACGTCCTGGGCGGGACCTTCAATCTTCCGCACGCCACAACGCACGCGGTGATCCTTCCCCATGTCGCAGCATTCAATGTGGCAGACGCACCGGAAGCTGAGGAGCGCATCGCCGCCGCGTTGGGCAGTGCCGATGCGAGTACAGGCCTGGCAGACCTGTACAACAGCATTGACGCCCCGCGCAGCCTCCGCGACCTCGGATTCCGCGAGGACCAGATCCCCGAAGCCTTGCACCTCATACTGCCGCAGATACCGCCATCGAATCCCCGCAGCGTCGTGACTGCGGACCTGGAACGGCTGTTGATCTCCGTTTGGAAAGGAAACACCCCATGATTTTTCTGGCCCGTCACCCGAGACTGATGTTCCATATCAATAGCAAGCAGGACCTGGCCCTGTGGGAGGCCGAACTGGCAACGCCCACCATCAGATTAACCTCGTCCGCCTGGGTGGGCTGGTACGAAGAGGACACTGCAACTTGACGCAAGATACGGCGTGGCCTAGCCCGCCGCTGCCGTCCGCTGTAGCCTCCGCTGATCAGACCGACTCGACGGTCGACGACGGACTTGGGGCCCATTTCGGAGGGCACTGAGCACGGGATCGAATCCGGGCCCTGGTGCCAGGATATACCGCGAGCTGGCCCGCGCGATTGTCTGCTCGTGGTGTCCCTGCCGGAGGTCTTGTCGGTGTAGACGAGGTCCAGCAGCTGTGGCTGCTTCGAGCTGGCGTTTTCGTTAAGGTTCAGCGTGCTGACTCGTACGTACCCCATTCGCTGTCCAGTCACCGGTGTCTCCAGCCCTCATCCTGTCAGGTTGAGTATCAGCAGAAGGTGAAGAAACAGGGCCCTTCGTTCGTCAGGTTGTGGTGTATCCCAACTGGAATTCCGTGCACCAAACGGCGGGTCTTGGGCAACATACAAGCCGCCGGCCTGAACCGGAGTAAATTCCCGGCCGCCCACCGTTGTGGCCCACGTCCCACAGGCTACGCATTACTGGACAGGCGATCGGAAACCTAGCGATCCAACAGATGCGCGGCCACCCCGGGTGCCCCGCTTGCGCTACTCCGTCCGGCGCGGCCTCTCACGTCCCTGAACATCGGCCAGGGCAGGGCGTGTCCCCCGGCGAAGCACTATTCCTTCGGGGAGACCCTCCACTGTCATCTGGGATCCGTAAACATCGAACGAAAAGTATGCTTCCCCGAAAACCACGTTCTCGGCATGAAAATTCCCCCACGCCTCCGGTAACACAGGGTCCATCCAAAGCTCGCCCAGAGAAAAATGGGCATCGTGGCGCAGGAGGCTCCTGAGCAGCATTATCGGGGTTGTTGCCGCCCATGCCTGGGGCGAGCATGCCGTCGGATACGGGAGTGGCTGAGGGTAGTCGGAGCGACTGTAACCGCAAAACAATTCGGGCAGCCTGTGGTCCGTGTACTCGCCGACTTCCATCAGCGCTGAGGCAAGCCGCTGGGCTTCCTCGACGAACCCGTAGCGCAACAGACCCCCGACGATCAGCGCATTGTCATGCGGCCAGACGGAGCCGTTGTGGTAGCTGACGGGGTTGTAGGCACCCATGTCAGTCGCCAGGGTGCGAATGCCCCAGCCGCTGAACATCTCCGGGGACATCAGCCGGTCGGCGACCTGCCGGGCCTTGTCCTCATCCACGATGCCGGACCACAGGCAGTGACCCATGTTGGACGCGCAGGCGTCGACGGGCCGTTTATCGCCGTCCAGCGCGATCGCGTAGTACCCGCGGTCGGGCAACCAGAACTGTTTGTTGAACTGCTTCTTCAGCCGCTCCGCCTGGTCCTGGAGCTCGACCGCCAAGGCCCTGTCGCCCGAGTCATGCGCCATCCAAGCACGGGCGACGAGGGCGCTGTAAACGTAGCCCTGCACCTCACACAAAGCGATGGGCGGCTCTGCAATGCGCCCGTCGGCAAAGCTGATGCCATCCCAGGAGTCCTTCCAGCCCTGATTGATGAGACCCTGTTCATTGAGTCGCTCGTACTCGACAAAACCGTCACCGTCCCTGTCGCCGTAATCCCGCACCCAGTCCAAGGCGCGGTCCGCATGGGGCAACAGAGCAGCGACGTCCTCTGGTGCATGTCCCCAACGGCTCACTTCACCGAGCAGAGTCACGAATAAGGGAGTGGCATCAGCGGTACCGTAATAGGCAGACTTCCCGCCAAGCGCCAGGCCTGTGCCAAGGCCCAACCGTACCTCGTGAAGGATCCGCCCGGGCTGTTCCTCAGTCACCAAGTCCACCACGGTGCCCTGCCACTTAGCCAGAGTCTGAAGCGTGCCCAGCGCGAGCGGCGGGTTGATGGGCACCGCCATGAACGAAGCCAGCAAGGAGTCCCGACCAAACAATGCCATAAACCAGGGCGCCCCAGCGGCGACAACCATGCGGTCAGGATTCGACGGATCAACGATGCGCAGAGCGCCGATGTCAGCATAGCTGCGCGCGACAATTCGATCGATGGACGGGTTTGCTATTCGGACAGGAGGGATACTCGCAACCCAGGACTGCTGTCTCCGGTCCCGGGGTGAGACAGCATCCGGATGGGTAGCGAGGAGCGATGAGCCCGGATTGGTATCGTCCGACAGCGGCGTAACAGTCGCCCGGATGCTCCACTGCCCGTGACCGGGTACGACGGCGCGGAAGATCAGACCGTCGGCGCTGGCTTCGCCGCCGGCGGCCCGCACGACGACGCCCTTCCGGACATCCTGCCAAACTGCCTCCATCCTCACCGAATCGCCATCGACTTGACGTGCCTCATTCCACTGCCGGCGGAATCGTCCGTCCTTGACTTCAAAAAGATCGGCGAAATCCGCGTCCACGAACAACGCAACTTCACATGCCGCCGGACCGGATGCGTAGTTGTATATGGTGATGTCTTCCAGAATGCCGGCGCCCACCTCGCGCTTGCGTTCCACGGTCAAAGGACTATCGGACCGACCGTCGGCACGCACGGCTCTGCCTACGTACATTCCCCGGTAAGGCGTAGGCGTCCACGCCCCGAGAGGCTCGACCGGCTCGCCATTAATGGTCAGGTACCACCGGGAAAGGATCCTTGTGTCGAGATGGAAAACGCCGTGTGGATGATGGGGGAAGATATCCCCATTCTGCAGCGAGATGCAGAACGACGATCCCTCCACCAGCGTCACCGCACCCTGGCCGGTAGGTCCCGCCGCATTATCCGCATTCCAACCGGTCATCATAAACTCCCCTTTGAAAGCGCGCCGAGCCTCATGCTGAGCTGAATCTACGCCCGCTACCGGGCATCCACCAGACCAGCGTGAGCGGCCCTGCTGGTTATTGAAATCAAGCGGCGGCCTGGATTGTGGCAGGGCTTACGATTTAGCCGAAAAATCCGGTGCTGGAGGCATGACCGGTAGGAGAGGACACTTCTTGCGGCTCCACGTTCGCGAAGTCTTCAAGGACATCGAACGCATTCAGACCAGCACGCCGGACCTCTTATTTCGACGGCACGACACCCGGCATCTCGACGCAGCGTTGCACGGGCGAATCGGACTTCTCGTTAAACGTGTCTCAATTCCGGTTGTTCCGAAGACCATCAGGCGTCACCGCCATTGCCCACGCAACCGGCAGTTGGAATTGGTTCTCCGCGCCACCGCGAAGAAGCATGCTGTCTCCGCCGCCAGCCAGGGACAATTCTTGTGGACGAATTGAAAACCGGCTGCCACGGCGCTGAGCCCATCATGTGCCGTGCGGTACGGTTGTCCGTCGACCGGGCAACATGATGGTGGGGATGCCTTTGACAGCATCAGGGCAGGGTCCAAGCCCATTCTCCAACCCCACCTGGCTGGTAGAAGTGCCGCTTCGACCATCACATTCGCTGGGGCTACATCGTCATAACTGTATGGACAACAAACAAGTCCTGGCAGTAGTAGCAATGCTTAGCGGGTGGTGAGCAGGTATGTCACAAAGGCATATGGGCACCCGGCAACGAGGCTCGAGAGTGCGAGGGCACGGCCCAACCACTATCGGGTCTATCGCCACATAGAAACAGCGGAATTCCCGAAAAAGATGCATCTGACCCAGCGTAGGTGACGACGCGGGCGACAGTAACAACAAGAGTGCGAGAGGTGGATCAATGGCAAAGGTATTAATCGTCGGAGGTGGCTTTGCGGGTGTGTGGACTGCGGCTAGCGCAGCGAAATTGCGCCGCGAATGCGGTGTCAGCGACTCTGACCTGAGTATTACCGTGGTCAGTGCGGGTGATGATTTGGTCCTCCGCCCGCGCCTGTACGAGTCCGACCCCCACAAGATGCGCAGCCCGCTCGACAAGATCCTTGGCCCCATCGGCGTTCAGCGGCTGGCCGCGACCGTGACAGCCATCGATACGGCAGCCAAAACGGTTAGCGCAGTGACCAGGGATGGGTGTAGTGCCGAGCTCGCATATGACCGGCTGGTGTTGGCATCCGGCAGCCAGGTTGTCCAACCGAAAATTCCCGGGGCTGAACACATTTTCGACATCGACACCCTGGGAGGAGCATCACGGCTTGACTCACATTTGCACCGCTTGCCCCAATGTTCGGAAAGCGCAGGGCAGTACACGGCAGTAGTTGTGGGTGCCGGTTTCACGGGGCTCGAGATTGCCACGGAGCTGACTAGACGTCTGCGGGAAATCGCCGGCCCTCAGGGAACCGTGCGCGTCGTTCTTGTCGAGCGCGAGGGAGAAGTGGGCCCTGAGCTGGGCGCAAATCCTCGTCCAGCTATCACGGACGCGCTGACAGAGCTCGGAATTGAGGCGCGCATGAGGGTGAGCCTGGACGCTGTGAGACGCGGCTGCGTCAGCCTGTCCGACGGTACAGAGATCGCCGCAGATACTGTGGTCTGGACCGCGGGAATGGCTGCAAGCCCGCTCACAAAGTTCATCCCTGCCGAACGTGACCGGATCGGCAGACTGCATGTCGACGAATACCTCCGGGTGACCGGCGTTGCTGACGTCTATGCGGCGGGCGACACCTCTGCCGCTATCGCGACAGAAGGCCGAACCGTGATGCAGAGCTGTCAGCACGCCACGCCTCTCGGCAAATTTGCCGGACACAACGTTGCCGCCGACCTGCTCGGAAAGCCTCTGGAACCTTTTGTTCCTGATAGTTATGTGACTTGTTTGGCGCTGGGTCCTGCCGGTGCGGTTGTAACCTCCGGGTGGGAACGTACGGTTCTCATGACCGGCAGCGCCGGCCATGACCTCAAGACCACTATCAACACGGAATGGATCTACCCACCCGCTGGCGACGGCGAAGCCTTGCTGGCCGCGGCTGGCCCGAACGGCGCGTGGCCGCAATACACACCTCTCGCCGCTGGGTGAGCCGGAATGTCTGAACACCACCGCCGGGGTGGGGGTGGTGTTCAGCTCCGCCCTACCGCTGTTTGCGACGTGTGCACATAGGGCCGGGGCGAGCCCGGACCCTGTCGAAGGGGGAGCAGCCCTGAAGAAAGGCATACAGGAACGGAATCAGGACGGGCATTGAGTTTGTCAGGATTTGCGATGAGCGCAATCGCACCGATGGACCCATCAACGACTTCGAGGTCCATCACCCACACGAGATCCGCTGCCCGGCGAACCACAACCCCCGTGTAACCGTTGACAAGCTCCATCGAGACATCGAGATCCCCTCTTTGGCGCCACTCAAGACTCAGCACACCCAGCAGATAATGTGCCACCTCGCGTTGCCCTCTGATCAGACGCCGCGCAACTCTGACGGACTTTCCACCGTCTGCTCTGGAAACAACATCCGGATCCAGAACGGCGGCCAAAGACTCCATGTCACCATCGGCGCACGCGCGCGCGAATGCCTCAACCACCTGATCCCTCGTTGCACCATGACCTTCTGCGCGGCGAGGGGAAAGAACTTTCTTACGGGCGGCTGTCGCCAGTTGCCTGCAGGCTTCCGGGCTTCTCCCGACAATTTCAGCGATTTCAGCGAAGGGGACCTGAAACACGTCGTGAAGGATGAGACTCACGCGCTGCGGGGCAGTGAGCTGTTCCATGGTCACCAGCAACGCGATGGAAACTGACTCATCCTGCGTGACAATATCGGCAGGGTCAGAGTTGGGGGAAAGGCGAGACCCTTCCGGCAGGTTCTGATGGATGCTTCCGACTGTCGATGCTGGTTCCCCCACCATCGGCTCGGGCAACCATATGCCGTGGTATCTTTCCCGCCTGGCCATGGCCGATCCCAGCCGGTCAGGGCACACCCTGCTCACTACACGGGTAAGCCACGCGATCGGCTCCCGAATGAACTGACGCTGCTCCTCGCTCAGCTCCTGCCATCGTGTGAACCCGTCCTGCACGGCATCTTCCGCGTCATGCACCGACCCGAGAAGGCGGTAGGCCACGCCAAAGAGATGATTGTACCCACGGCTTCCGCGTTGGAAGAGCGCTGCCTGCTCATCCGTCACGGCATCCTCGTTCACTGAGTAGTAGCTTGTGTCATGATGACTCCTTTGTCGATGAACGGTTTGTCTGTGGACAGTCCGGGGCGTTGCGGGGGTGCCCTTTGCCTCCCGCCCGTGCAGATCAATAAGCTATGCCGCTGCTGCCCAGGCAGGTGTTAGCGCTCACTTTGCTTTTACTTTGGCTCCCGTTCATTTGATTTGGAAAAGGTCGACAGTGGTCTCGCCCCGGACGGGGCGGCAATTCAATCACTCCACAAGAGGTTCAATTTCGT
>NZ_JAPSHI010000052.1:0-7309 GCF_031180005.1 Paenarthrobacter sp.
GCTGCCCGAGCAAACCTTCCGCAGCATCTACGACGGCTTCTTCGAACGCACCTACCTCGGCCCCGGCCGACTGCTCAACGTCCTGCTGGTCATCATCACCGGATACGCCCTGCTCAGCGCCTACTGGAAACCAATTGAACGCGCCCTGGGCTGGTTCCTCATCCCCATTGGCCAGGCAACCCTCTACGTCTTCATCCTCCACGTCTTCCTGATCCTCGCCGCAGCGAACATCCCGGCGCTCCGGCAAGAAGACATCTGGCTCAACACCGCCGCCTACCTGGTGATCCTTGCCCTGCTCTGGGTCATGGTACGAACACGTTTCCTCTTCCGCGTCATTCCGCGATGAGATGTAGTTTTCGGCTGTTGCACAGGTCGTTGCCCCAACGGCTGCTGCAGACGGGACTTGAGGGTTTCTGACCCACTCAGTTGTCCGCTGCCTACATTTGGCTGTGCGAGGCTAAGGCTGGATCCGCGCCGACACGGCCGCCGGACTCCAGGGCAGTTATGCCTTCCATCTCGGTGGGGGTGAGCGTGAGACGCACGGCTTCCAGGTTTTCCCGCATACGCGTGGAATCCGCTGACTTCGGGATGGCGATTGTGCCTTGTGCAAGGTGCCATCCCAGCAATACCTGGGCAGGGCTGGCCCCGTACTTACCCGCAACTGACTCGACTGCAGCTGCCGTGAGGTCCGCGCCCTGACCCAAAGGACTGTATGCCTCGACCGCGATGCCGAGGGAACGGCTTTTCGCGGACAGTTCCTTCTGCTGGAATGTGGGGTGAATTTCGATCTGATTGACGGCCGGAACCACGTCCGACGCTGCCAGGAGCATGTCCAGGTGCTCGGTTAGGAAGTTAGAGACGCCGATGGCGCGGGCCTGGCCGTCAGCGTAAAGCATCTCCAATTGCTTCCATGCCTCAACGAAGAGTCCCTGGGACGGTACGGGCCAGTGGATCAGGTAGAGGTCCACGTAGTCGACGCCCAGAGCCTGGGCACTGTTACTGAACGCCTCTTTTGCGTTGCCCTGCTCGCCGTTGCGCAGCTTGGTGGTAAGGAAGATTTCTTCCCGAGGGATCCCCGACGCGGCAATCGCTGCCCCAACGCCGGCTTCGTTTCGATAGGCCGCAGCCGTGTCTATATGGCGGTAGCCGGCTTCCAGGGCATCCTCGACAATGCGCTGGGTCTCTTCCGGCGGAACTTGAAATACGCCGAATCCGAGTTGCGGGATCCGGACGCCGTTGTTGAGGGTTACGGTGGGAACCTTTGTTTCCTGTGATGCGGACGTCATGGCTTTCTTTCGTTGGTTGGGTTGGATGCATTTATAGAAAATGCGCTGGCAAGGGTCAGCGGTTGATCATCTGCCCTTCAGCGTCAAGGTAGTCACGCCAGGACCGCTTCGGCGTCCAACCAAGCATTCTTTGGGCTTTCGCGCTGGAGATGCCGGAAGCATCGGCACGGTCCAGGCCGCGTAATTCGATGCTGTCCCCGTAGTACTTGCTGAGGATCTCGGCGAAGTTGTGGCCGCCCACATTGTCAGGGGCAGCGATGTAGAAGACCTCGTGTCCGGGCAGGTCTGACTCCGTGGCCAGCACGATGGCGTCGGCGAGGTCGTAAACGTCGATGTAGCTCCATAAGTTGGGGCTGAGGACCGAAGCGTCACGAACCTGTGGTCCGAGGTTTATCTGGTAGTTGCCCTCGAACTGGACCCAGCTGGGACGAATGGAAATGCACTGGATGTCTGAGCGTGCAATCGCGGCGTCCATGAGCTGCTCGCCGAAGTGCTTGGAGAGCGCGTAGGGGTCCTGTGGGTGGATCGGGTGCTCCTCGTCCACGGGTGCGTAGTCCGGGAGGAAATCGCGCTCGGGAAAGAAGAACCCGGGGACAGTCTCACTGGAAATGTAAACAAAGCGCTTTACGCCAAATCGAATGGCGGCCTCAAGGATGTTGAAAGTTGCCATGAGGTTGGTCTGGAAGACGACGTGAGGGGGATGACCCGTGGGTTCAGGGATTGCGGCAATGTGTACCACGGCATCCACTCCACGGACGACGGCGTACGCTTCCCCTGCGTCAGTGAGGTCAGCCATCATGTACTTCGGGGTGCCTTCAGGCTTGCGCTCGAAGCCGGGACGCGTCAGGTCTGTAGTAAATACTTCGTGCCCGGCGTCGATCATTGCCTGGGTAGCGGCCCGACCGACCTTTCCATGGGCACCAGTGATGAGGACCTTCATAATGTCTCCTAGATGGTACTGCTGTGCTGGTACAGGGATGAGTAGCTATGGGCAGCTTCAGGTGGCACCGGCGCCCGCCTTACTGACGCCCCAGGCAACCCGTTAGTTTATTGCCTGAACTATATGTGGGGATCGAATCAGGGTCAATGCCCGGCGGCGTTCTTTCGTTGACACCGCCTGCGCCCTCTCCCTAGGCTCCTGCCATTGTGACCCAGAGATGCGGAACCGAGAGGACAGTGCCATGAACCAGGACAACAGGCAGTTACAGGATCGGCTTGGGCGGCTGGGCTTCGGCGGAACCGGCGTCGGAAACCTCTACCGCGCCATTCCGGATGAGCAGGCAGCAGCAACGGTGGAGGCGGCCTGGGATGCCGGTATCCGCTACTTCGATACAGCACCCCACTACGGGCTGGGTCTGTCCGAACGGCGGATAGGCGAAGTCCTCGGCAGCAAACCACGGGAAGAGTTTGTCCTCTCCACAAAAGTGGGCAGGGTCCTCGTCCCGTCACCCGCAACCAAAGACACAAAGGACCCGGACGGCTTTGACGTACCGGCGGACATGCGGCGCGAATGGGACCCTTCGGAAGCAGGAGTGCGGCGCAGCATCGAAGATTCGCTGGAACGGCTGGGCCTCGAGTACATCGACATCGCCTACTTGCACGACCCCGACGTCTACAGCATGGAAGACGCTGTAAGCTCCGCGCTGCCCGCCCTCGAAAAGCTCCGGGCCGAGGGCCTGGTGCGGGCCATCGGCGTCGGCACCAACACCGCCGGCGCCGCACTGCAATGCGTCGAAGCGGCGGACCTTGACCTCCTCATGCTCGCCGGCAGGTTCACCATGCTGGAACAGCCCGGCTCGGACGGCCGCCCGGGCGGAGGACTGCTGGACCGCTGCCTGGAACTCGGCACCGGGGTGGTGAGTGTGGGCGTCTACAACTCCGGCATCCTCGCCAAGCCCGAGCTGCCCTCCGGCGCTCACTACAACTACTCCCCGGCAAGTGAAGAAATCCTGGAACGGGCCCGGCAACTGGCAAGCATCTGCAAGGAACACGGCGTCGAGCTTCCTACTGCCGCCATCCAGTTCCCGTTCCGGCACCCTGCCGTCGTCAACGTCACGGTAGGCGCCAGCAGGCCCGAACAGATCAGCGAAAGCGCCAAGCGTATGTCCACCGATATTCCAGCTGGGTTGTGGCAGGACCTCCGGCAAAGGGGCCTGCTCAGTGTGTGAGCCCAGCTCGGGGGTTTCTTCCGGAATCCAGGGATCCCGCTGGGAGCCAGCGTAGGATAAAACCGTAAGCCGTCAGCGTGATGCTGGCGGATTCCGACCGAAGGAGAAACACCATGGGTTTGGACGACAAGATCGGTAATGCAGCCGAGAAGCTGGGCGGCAAGGGTAAGGAAGCCGCCGGAGAAGCTACCGGCGATGAAAGCCTGAGGGCCGAAGGGCAAGGCGATCAGGCCAAGGGGGACCTGAAGCAGGCCGGCGAAAAGATCAAGGACGCTTTCAAAAAAGGCTGACTTCACGCTGCACGAAGGGCGCTGCTCCAACCGGAGCGGCGCCCTTTCCTTGTGCCTGGGGCTCCCTTGGTGGTCCGGCAGACAAGTGGAGTCCTCGATATTAACGAGTACCCACTACTCGTGTACGCGGGGCTGAAGCAATTTAGTGTTTCTAGCAGCGGATCAAGTACTCCCGCTGCCAAGGTCTCAGCCTCCGATTTCCCCGGCCACATGCCAGGGATCAAGCTGGGGCCGGCGATGATGGTGTCCGTCTGAGACCGCGGGCACCGCCCCCCAGCCATCGCCGGCCCCTCTCAAACGCCTGTTTGCCAGCCCTCCGCGGGCACTGCCCGTCCGTGGCCAGAGGTTGGCAGGGTAAAGGCGCCGACAGAACCTTTTGTTAGAAGCCCCCACGCGAGTCTGGCTCGAGCGCGGGGGCTTCCTTTTGTGCTTCCGTGTCGGGGGAAACTTGGAAGCAGCTAAAAATGTACCGGCTGGTAACCTTCCGGAAAGCCGGCTTGGGTCGATTGAACTGAATCTTGATTCAACCTTGAGGCTGGTCGGCGGGCGGCACCAGACTGCCTGGCTTTAGACTGCCGGGCTTCAGACTGCCTGGCTTCAGTCCGGTCCTTCGGTTGCCTCGGGATCCTCTTCGGGTTCGAAGGTATTGGGCTCCGCATCCGCGCCCAGGCCCACGCCGTCCGTTCCTCCGGGAACACTGCCGTCCTTGCCCTTGCCAGCGGCCGCACCCTCCTGCAGCTCGTCATCAGGCAGTGAATCGGGTGAGTTGATGGTCATTGCTCCTCCTTCTTTGGCCGGGCCTCCACGCTAACAGCACATGGCACGAAAGGCGTGGATCAGGCCAAATAATTTACGGCTGACGGCGGGCCGGTGCCGCTGCTTCCAGGATAATTTCCATCCCGGCCCGGCTTCCCGGCCAGTGCCTCTCCAGCGCCCCGGTCCCCGCCCGCCGGAGCACAGAGCGCAGCACCAATGCCACAATGACGGCATCGTCCGCATAACCAATCACCGGGATGAAATCCGGCACCAGGTCAATGGGCGAGAGGAGGTAGGCGAGCAGCAGCACCAGGAGCACCCGGACCCCAATGGCGACCGTCCGGTCACTGGCCAGCCTCCTGATCAGCCGGAGCAGGTCCGGCAGCAGACGCAGCGCATCCTTTATGGAGACGGTCTCAGGATGCCGGCGGGCGTACCACCAGAGCAGGAGGAGCAGCACGGCGTACGCCAGTAGAAGGCCCGCCACAATGCCCGCGACCGTGCCCCAGGACATTCGCACCTTTCTTCAAGCACCGACCCAACCCGGGTTCCTCAACAAAAGTACTCTGCTACAAAGGCTTCGGGGAGTTGGAACCCGCCTGCAGGGCACTGCCGTGAAAGTCACCCTGCCGCTTGACCAGGGGCCCGGATGCCCGCCGCCGGGAGGCGGGCATCCGCAATTCTGCCGCGGAGGTCCTTACCGGGACAGCTTGGCCGTATCGGGTTCGCGGTCACCGATGTGGCCGGGAGCGTTTGCGGTCAGGACGCGTTCCACGAAGGCTTCGTACTCCTCCATGTAGTGGCGCAGGAACTTGGCGGTGCCCTCATCCTTGACTTCGCCGTCGTCGCCGAACACAGCGGGGTTGTAGTGGATGTACATCTCCGGAGCGTTCAGCTGCGGCGCGTCGAGGAAGCTGAGGACGCTGCGCATCGAGGACTGCATCACGGCAGTGCCGATGCTGCCAGGGGATGCCCCGATGATTCCGGTGGGCTTGCGGGCAAAGGAGTTGCTCCCCCATGGGCGCGAGCCCCAGTCGATGGCGTTCTTCAGGGCACCGGGAATGGAGCGGTTGTATTCCGGGGAGACAAACAGGATCCCGTCGGACGCCTCGATGGCCTCTTTCAGGGCACGGCCTTCGGGCGGGAAGTCCGCATCATAGTCATAGTTGTAAAGCGGCAGATCCTTGATGGGGATTTCCGTGAACTCCAGGTTTTGCGGAGCGAGTTTGATCAACGCTTTGGCGAGGACCCTATTGATGGAGCCGGCTGCCAGGCTCCCCACAAAGTAGCCGATTTTGTACTGTGCCATGAGTGTTCCTTCCGGTAGCCGGTAAATCCCGGCGGCGATACTCGTCCTGGAAAAGATGCCGCCTCTCCGGCGGCCTTGATGCCACTGCAGCACCAGTCCAGCACAGAAGGCCAGTCCCGGCCAGAGTGAGCGGTGAGTCCTTGACAGGCCGGGCCCGGGAGTGCTGAATGACTGTAGCGAATTCCCCGTGCGGTCAGGAGCAGCCATGAGCGAGAATCCAGTGCAAAATGAACGGGTCCACACGGAGGCTCCCGCTGAGGGCGACCCGGATGCAGATGCCACAGAGACCAGGGTCCACCCCCAGGACCCGGCGGAGGGCGCGGATACTCCAGAAGCTGCCGGGCCCGGCAAGTAATCCGCACCAACCCGCTGCTGACATGCCGGCCTTAGTGGACTCGGGCTGGAACGATTTCAGACAGCCCTGAGCAGCCCTCCCTGCTCTGACCTCGGAAAAGGCTGGACGGCGGCACTGGACCGGCAGTCCGGCCCCATCTGCCGTCGTCATTTTTACTTGCTCTGGAAACCAGCCAGCCGTTTAGGTATGTTGGTAAGCATGCTGATGATTTTTACCAAGCTCATCAGCTTCCGGTAACAAAGCGAAGGAGACGTTATGAGCACGAAGGTGGAAAAACGCATTCTGGTGAACGTACCGGTAAGCACCGCTTACAACCAGTGGACCCAGTTCGAGGAGTTCCCGCATTTCATGGGCGGCGTCAAGAGTGTGACGCAGCTCAGCGACGACCGGCTGGAGTGGGTGGCCGAGATCGGCGGGATCCGCCGGCAGTGGGAAGCCAAGATTCTGGAGCAGATCCCCGACCGCAAGGTTGCGTGGGCAGCCACTGAAGGCGCCACGAACGCGGGCGCCATTGAATTCGAGGACATCGGCGGCGGCCAGACCTCCCTGCAGCTGACGCTTGAGTACGAGCCCGAAGGCATCATCGAGAAGGTGGGTGACAAGCTCAACGTCGTGGAGCGCCAGGCGGAGGCAGACCTGCAGCGGTTCAAGGAATTCATCGAGGCTGAGGGCTATGCCAGCGGAGCTTGGCGCGGCAGCGTAAGCTCCGGTGCACCCGCAGGCACGCCTGGCGTGGAGGACGCAGCAGGATCCCGCGGTGATTCCGGCAAGGCGGGCATCTCCGGCAAGGTCGCTGCCGGCCTGGGTGTTGCTGCGGCAGCGGGGGCAGCGGCAGCCATGGCGGGGTCCAAAAACGACACCACCGAGGGCGCCGATGTAACGGTGACCCCCGTGGCCCCCGCTGAGCCTGTGACCGTCACGCCAGTCCCGACGGATACGACCACCACCACGGGCACGACGGCGGCAGCCGGCTCCACCGGTTCAGTCGCCGACCTGGGTGATGACCGTGTTGGCCACGCATTCGACCAGACCAACGGCCTGGTGGACACTACGGGCGAGTCCGACGAGACCCTTGAGGGCGAGAACCTCAGCGCCGGCGAACGGCGTGCAGGCGACGGCCGGCCGGACGGCGGCCTGCCGCCCGT
>NZ_JAPSHI010000019.1:0-92254 GCF_031180005.1 Paenarthrobacter sp.
CCCGCATGTCGGATCCGGACATGATCGATGCGATCATCGCCGCGGTTTCCATCCCGGTCATGGCCAAAGCCCGCATCGGCCACTTCGTCGAAGCCCAGGTCCTGCAGTCCCTCGGTGTTGACTACATTGACGAGTCCGAGGTCCTGACCCCGGCGGACTACATCAACCACATCGACAAGTGGAACTTCACTGTTCCCTTTGTTTGTGGTGCCACCAACCTTGGTGAGGCCTTGCGCCGCATCAACGAGGGTGCGGCGATGATCCGTTCCAAGGGCGAGGCCGGTACCGGCGATGTTTCCAACGCCACCGGGCACATGCGCAAGATCCGCTCGGAGATCGCCAAGCTTGCTGCTCTTCCCGAGGACGAGCTGTACGTTGCGGCCAAAGAACTGCAGGCCCCGTATGAGCTGGTCAAGGAAGTTGCCGCTACCGGCAAGCTCCCCGTGGTCCTGTTCACTGCCGGTGGCATCGCCACCCCGGCTGACGCTGCGATGATGATGCAGCTCGGCGCAGACGGCGTGTTCGTCGGTTCGGGGATCTTCAAGTCCGGCAACCCGGCAGAGCGTGCCGCCGCCGTCGTGAAGGCCACCACGTTCCACGACGATCCCGACGTGATCGCCAAGGTCTCCCGCGGCCTGGGCGAAGCCATGGTGGGCATCAACGTGGACGACATCCCGCAGCCGCACCGTCTGGCTGAGCGCGGCTGGTAGGTCTCACTTAGGTTCCCGCCAAGGCGGGCGCTGATCCTCTGCGTGCTATTCCCCGCTCCCGCTGCCGCCACTTTGGCGGTGGCTGGGGCGGGGGCCCTTTTACGCACGCTGCCGGATCGGTGCCCGCCTTTCGGCTTTAAGTTCCGGTGGTGGGGTTAGTTGAGTCCACGGCGTTTCAGGAGGGGGTCCAAGTCTGCGTCACGGCCTCGGAATGAGCGGAAGGATTCCAGCGGATCGCGGCTGTTGCCCCTCGATAGCAGCTCGGACCTGAACCGGTCTCCGTTGGAGCGGGTAAGACCTCCGTTTTCCTTGAACCACTCAACGGTGTCCGCATCCAGCACCTCGCTCCAAATGTAGGAGTAGTAACCGGCCGCGTAGCCCGCGCCAGCGAAGATGTGCTGGAAATAGCCGGTGCGATAACGCGGCGGGATGAGGGGGTGCGCGATTCCCGCGTCCGCCAAGGCCTTTGCCTCGAAGGCGAGAATGTCGTCCGGAACTTCGGACCCGGACAGCACGTGCCACGCCAGGTCAAGGAGCGCTGCGCCGAGGTATTCGGTCGTTGCGAAACCTTCTCCCCACAACAACGACTCATTGAGCTTGTCCACCGTGTCCTGGGGGAGAGCCTCCCCGGTGGAGTAATGACGCGCGTAGTTGGCCAGTATCTCGGGCCACATGATCCACATTTCGTTGACCTGGGACGGGTACTCGACGAAGTCGCGAGGCACCGACGTACCGGAGAACCGCGGATAGGTGACATCGGAAAAGAGTCCGTGCAGGGCGTGGCCGAATTCATGGAAAACAGTACGGACCTCGTCCAAGGACAAGAGTGCAGGCTGGCCAGGCGCGGGCTTGGTGATGTTGAGGTTGTTAATGACCACCGAGCGCGTTCCCAACAGGCTGGACTGTTCAACCAGGGAATTCATCCAAGCACCTCCGCGCTTTGATTCCCGTGTGTAGTAGTCGCCCAGGAAGAGGCCGAGGCCGCTGCCGTCTTCATTTCGGACCTCCCAGATTCGGACGTCGGGGTGATAGCCTTCCAAGTCATCGCGCTCCTGGAAAGTGACTCCGTAAAGCTGCGTTGCCGCATGGAAGACACCGTCGTTGAGCACGGTTTCAAGGCTGAAGTAGGGCAGGAGTGCCTGCTCGTCCACCTCGAACTTTTCCTTTCGGACTTGTGCAGAGTAGTACGCCCAATCCCACGGCTCGAGTTCGTGGCCGGCGGATTCGGCCAGGGCGTCTGCTTCCGCCTGGGCGTTACGCACAGCAGCGGGTGCCAGCCTGCCCAGCATCGCCAGTACCTCGCTGAAACCGGGCGCAGTCTGTTGGTCCACTACCAACTCAGCGAAGTTGGCAAACCCCAGGAGAGTCGCTTTCTCGGCCCGCAAACGTGCTGTTGCCTTCACCAGGTCACGGACATCCAGGTCGCCTCCATCGGTGCCGCGCGCCAGGGATGCTTCGAACAGGCGACGGCGGATGGTCCGGTTCTCCAAGGACGCCATGGCGGGTTGGTTGCTGGGTTGGATCAAGGTCAGTAAGTACTTACCGTCATGCCCGGCCAGCTTTGCTGCTTCTGCGGCGCCGATGACCACCTCCGGCTTCAGGCCGGCAAGATCATCGGCGTCGTCAAGAAGCAGGGCGGCGGACTTCATGGCTTCCTTGACACGCTGGCCAAACTCGGTGCCCAATTGGGACAGCTCGGCATTAACTTCACGCAAGCGTTGTTGCGCGGTGTCATCCAGTTGAATTCCGGACTGCCGGAACTCCTTGAGGTACTCCTGCACCAGTCGGGACGATTCTTCATCCAAGCTGGCTGTGTCGAGGTCGGCGAACCGTTGGTAGAGCGCGCGGTTCATGTAAACAGCATCCTGGTGCGCTGAGAATTTGGGTGACAACTCTGTCTCCAGCGCCTTGATGGCGTCGGAAGCATCCGCAGAAACGAGCGTGAAGAATGCCGCAGCTGCCCTGTTGAGGAGAAGCCCTGACCGCTCCATGGCCATTGCAGTGTTCTCCAAGGTAGCTGGCTCTTGATTGGAAACGATCCGGGAAATTTCCTGGAGATGCGATGCCAAACCTGCCTCGACGGCCTCGGCGTAGTGCGCTGCTGAGAGGCCAGCGAAGGGCGGCAGCCCATAGGGCAGGGGGCTGGGGCTCAGGAGTGGGTTAGTCATGAAGTGACTCTTTCACGTAAGAATCGTGTCCTCAAGGGCGGCACGCCCTGCTTCCTCAAGCTTCCGCCGTAGGATGAAAGCCATGGGCAAAATCACATTTTCCAGGGGATGGTTCCGGTCTCACAAGACGGCACTCGTGCTGAGTGCCGTGGTCATGTCCCTGTCAGTGAACGCCTGCGGTGTCATGGCGGAAAATGATGATGCGAACCGCAGTAGCGCCGCTTCTGTCCCGGCAACCGAGACTCCAAGCCCAACCCGCACCCCCGCGCCGAACCCCACACCAGGTAAGGGGCCCGCTTGCCCGGAGCTACGCTGCACTTCCATCACGGTGACAGGCGACATGTTGGTCCATACCCAGCTCTGGCAGCAAGCGAGAGCTGACGCTGCGGCAGCCGGTCAGCCCGGCTATACGTTCGTTCCGCTTCTTGAGGGGCAGCGTCGCTACATTCGTAACAGCGACCTCGCCATCTGCCACCAGGAAACCCCTGTCGCTACACCGGAAGGACCCTTCTCCGCCTATCCGTCCTTTAACGTGCCACCGCAGATCATCACGGCATCGAAGGATGTTGGCTACCAGGCTTGCACAACGGCCAGCAACCACACCATTGATCGCGGGACTGAAGGGTTGCTTCGGACCCTCGACGCGTTGGACGCGGCGGGCCTGAAGCATACGGGTTCCTACCGGACGGAGGCGGAGTCAAGAGAGATACTCATGCTCCAAACGGACGCTGCCAAGGTGGCAGTGATCATTGGAACGTATGGTCATAACGGTCAGATTCCTGAATACCCGTGGTTGGTTGACGAGCTGGACCCGGCGGCCATGATCGCGAAGGCGAAACAGGCAAAGGCGTTGGGAGCCGACATTGTCCTGGGCGTCATGCACGCCGGTGACGAGTACGCCAGCGAAGCCAATGCCCAGCAACAGGAAGTCGCGCACGCGTTGGTGGACAGTGGCCAGTTCACCATGATCTACGGGCACCACACCCACTCAGTGCTGCCGATCGAGAATTACAAAGGAACCTGGATCGTCTATGGGCTGGGCAACGGTGTCACCGAACTGTCCCCATGGTACGTCCTGAACAATGAAGGGCTGCTGGTCAGGGCACAGTTCAGCCAGGACGCTGCAGGTGTTTGGACTGCTTCGGATCTCGCTTGGGCTCCGTCAGTGATAGTTCGGGATCCCTACCGGTGGTGCTCCGTGGCCAGCGATGCACCGCAGGGAGTCTGTGCAACCCCCGCGGCCGATGCTGAGACCTACCAGCGAACCAAAGCGGTGGTTGAGTCCATGGGCGCAGCAACTGCAGGCGCGCATGAGCTGCTGATCACCAAGGAAAAGTAGCGCCTACCGCGGCCGGCGGGCGGCGTGTTCGCGCGCAAGGCGGGCATAACCGTCGTCGGGCGTTCCCGGCACGAAGGTTCCGAACTTGCGCTCGGCTGCCGTTCGGATCAGGAAGTCCGCAATGGCCGGGTTCTTCGGCAGCAATGAACCGTGCAGGTAGCTCGCGACGACGTTGTTGTAGCGGGCGCCCTCGTGCCCGTCCTTGCTGTTGTTGCCGGCGCCCTTCGTGACAGTGCCGAGGGGCTCGACGCCGGGACCCAAAGTAGTCTGCCCGCTGTGGTTCTCGTAGCCCAGGATGTCGCCGAACTCGGCAGATTTCATGGTTACGTTGCCGATGAGTCGCTCGTTGGTTCCGTGCGTTTCGACGTCAAGGATGCCGATGCCGGGAATGACGGGCCCGGTGCTGGTCTTGAAGAATTTGCCGAAAAGCTGGTAGAGCCCACAGATCACCAGCATGGGAGCGCCTTCATCAGCGAGTTGCTTCAATTGAACGGCACGCGCCTGAAGGTCGTCCTGGATGACCAGCTGTCCACTATCCTGCCCGCCTCCGCCCACAATAATGTCGACGTCGTCCGGGAACTCATCACCCACGTTGTATTCGAGCAGCTCCGGCGTATAGCCGTGCCACTTGATGCGTTGCTTCAGTACCAGGGCGTTGCCCCAGTCACCGTAGATGTTCATTTCCCGCGGGTAGAGCTGGAGGACGCGGATTGTTCCTTTGCTTGGCTGTGTATCCGGGTGGGGCTGTGCTTCCGAGGTCATGAGACCACCTCAACTATGGTGATTTTGGCCAGTTCACGGCGTATGGCGAGCATGGAGGTGTAAGTGCAGAAGATGCGCTTGGGCTTGCCTCGCGAGCCATCTATGAAAGTCCGTAGTGCTGCGGTGATGTCCGGTTCGACGACTCCGAAGGGCACATCGTCGTACTGGAGACGGAGCGCCATGTCGTAGGCGCGGACGCCGGTGAGGACTTCCACGCCGTCTTCCCGCAGGGAATCGAATTCAACGTCCCAGAGCCAGGACATGTCCCTGCCGTCGGCGTAGTTGTCGTTGATGGCAATCATGGTGGCGTATCCACCGGCGGGGAAAGACTTCAGCCCGAGTCGGAAACCGCTGGGATTTTTTACGAGCACCAGTTCCAAGGGCTGGCCGTCCACCGTGAGGCTTTCACCACGGCCGAAGGCAGGAGCAACTTCCCCCAGGGCCTTCACGAGTTTAGGCGTGTCGACCGGCCCGGTTCCCAGGATGGCCCGCGCCAGCGACAAAGCTGCCGCAGCATTGAAGATGTTGTACACACCGCGAAGTTTCATGGATGTGCTGACAGTTTCGCCGTCGAACTCAAAGTCTGCGTCCTGGGCTCCTACCCGGCGGAGTACGACGTCGGCAGCCGGCAGTTCTACATCGTCACCGGTTTCTGCAGCAACAGATGTGCCGGACGGCGACGGGCCAATGGCCGTGGTGCGCATCTCGTCGTCGTTGGGGAAAGTGCTGCGCAACGATTCATCGAGACCGAAATACCTGATTTCGGGGTGGTGAACGGCGTGGAGGGTGTTGAGGGCAGTCGCAATCCGGGCTACGCGTGGGTCTTCCCGGTTGAGGACCACGGTGTCCGTTGTCTTGGAGGCGATGTGCTCCAGCAAGCGGGCCGTTTTGTCGATTTCACCGAAGCGGTCCAACTGGTCGCGCAGTACGTTCAGCAAGAGGCTGAAGCGGGGCTCCACCTTGTTGACGAAGTGCACGGCGTGGGCTTCGTCAAGTTCCAGAATGGCGATGTCCGCGTCGAGACGTCCACGCCAATCCACATCGCCCAGGAGTGAGGCTGCCACCCCTCGGGTGAAGTTGCTGCCGCTGCGGTTGGTAAAGACCTTCAAGCCTTGGCTTTCAAGGAGTTCCACCACCATTTTGGTGGTAGTGGTTTTACCGTTGGTGCCGCTGACTACGGCAACGCCGAGGGGGAGCGACGCCAGCGTTCGCTGCATGAAGCCGGGGTCGATTTTCTCGACCACCAGGCCGGGGAAAGCTGAGCCTCCGCCCCGGAGCCGGGACAGTGTGCGGACCAGCTTGCCGAGGGGAACGCTGAAGGAAAGCATGCTCTGTAATATATCCCAGCCAGGGCATGGAACCTTGACTGACGTCAGCCCCGGCGGTCGCAGGCAAGGTTACTGAGGGCTTGGACCACTATGATGGTCGAATGACCAACCCCCTTTCCGACGCTTCGTCACGCGTGGGTTCAGGACTCCGAATCGGCGTGCTGGCTCTCCAGGGCGACTTCCGCGAGCATATCCACGCTGTTGAGGCCGCTGGGGCCACCGGCATGGGTGTTCGCCGCCCCTCAGAGCTCGACGACATCGACGGCCTGATTATCCCCGGCGGCGAGTCCACCACAATAGACAAGCTTTCCCGGATTTTCGAAGTCCGAGACCCCCTTCAGAAGCGCATTGCAGAGGGCCTGCCCGTTTACGGCTCCTGCGCCGGCATGATCCTGCTGGCCAATGAAATTGCAGACCCGGCTACGGACCTGGACGGAAATCCCCAGCAGACTTTTGGCGGCTTGGATATTACGGTCCGCCGCAACGCTTTCGGACGACAACGCGAGTCCTTCGAAACCGACCTCGATTTCAAGGGCTTGGACTTCAGTGCCGGGGAATCCGGCGTGGATCCGGTTCACGCGGTATTCATCCGCGGCCCTTGGGTGGAGCGTGTGGGTCCGGGGGTGGAAGTCCTCGCCCAGGTTGATCCCGATCACGCCAGCCACACGGCTACTTTGCATGGAGTGGCTAGAATTGTTGCAGTGCGTTCCGGCCAACTGCTGGCCACCTCCTTCCACCCGGAAGTGACGGGAGAGAAACGCGTGCATGAACTCTTTATTCGAATGATCAGAGGAGAAGCGTAAAGCATGTCAGGCCACTCCAAATGGGCGACCACCAAGCACAAGAAAGCCATCATTGACGGCAGGCGTGCAAAGTCGTTCGCGAAACTGATCAAGAACATCGAAGTCGCTGCCCGCATGGGTGGACCGGACCTTGCCGGCAACCCGGGCCTTGAACTCGCTGTCACCAAGGCGAAGAAAACGTCGGTACCCAATGACAACATCGACCGCGCCATCAAGCGTGGCGCGGGCCTCACCGGTGAGGTGGTGGACTACACCGAGATCATGTACGAAGCCCGCGGTCCCCAAGGTTCGGCATTGTTGATTGAATGTCTGACCGACAACAAGAACCGCGCTGCTTCCGAGGTGCGCCTGGCGATTTCGCGCAACGGCGGCACCATTGCCGATCCCGGTTCCGTAAGCTACCTCTTCGCCCGCAAAGGTGTAGTTGTCTTGCCCAAGAACGGCCTCAGCGAAGACGACATCCTGATGGCTGTCCTCGACGCCGGAGCCGAGGAAGTCAAGGACAGCGGTGAGAACTGGGAAATCCATTCCGAGCCCTCCGATCTCCAGGCCATCCGCGACGCCTTGAAAGAAGCCGGCATCGACTACGACACTGACGAAGCCGAATTCGTTCCGTCCATGCAGGTGGAGTTGGACGTTGACGGCGCCAAGAAGTTCATGAAGCTCGTGGATGCCTTGGAAGACCTGGACGATGTCCAGAACGTGTACAGCAATGCGGACCTTAGCGAGGAAGTACAGGCTGCCCTCGACGCCGAGTAGTCGGGTGGGGCGCAGCACTATACTTTGAGACTCAGCAGGTTTACAGCCATCAGGAAGGCCCGGACTTGACTCTTCGCGTATTGGGAGTCGATCCGGGCCTTACCCGTTGCGGCATCGGTGTAGTGGACATTGAGCGAAATCGCCGGGCCACCATGGTGGCCGTCGGAGTGGTGGGCACGTCCGCCGAGCTGACCCTGGATAAGCGTCTGCTGGTTATTGCCCAAGCCATTGACGAATGGTTGGACCTGCACAAGCCGGATGTCGTCGCCGTCGAGCGTGTTTTCTCGCAGATGAACGTGAGCACGGTGATGGGCGTGGCTCAGGCCTCGGGCGTCGTCATCGTGGCTGCAGCACGCCGTGGCATCCCGGTCGCCTTGCATACACCCTCCGAGGTTAAAGCCGCAGTCACCGGCAGCGGCACTGCCAACAAGGATGCTGTCACCAAACTGGTCACAAAAATCCTGCGGCTGGATGCTCCACCGAAGCCGGCTGATGCGGCCGACGCCCTCGCGTTGGCCCTCACCCACGCGTGGCGCGCAGGCAGTGGTATGGGCTCGGCCGGTGACGCCAACGGTAAAGGCGGACTCACCCCCGCGCAAAAGGCGTGGGCCGAAGCCGAAGCAAAAGCGCGCCGCAAACGGTGATTGTCAGCTGCCCTTGCTAGGGTATTCGTAGATATGTTCGGATAGTCCGCTCTGGCCGCAGTAATTACGGCAACGGAGCAGGCAGTATTTCAGGAGCCGGGTCTTGATCAGTTTTCTCCGTGGAACCGTAGCCCACGTTGGTTTGTCCACCGCTGTTATCGACCTCAACGGTGCAGGTATGAGTGTCTTCGCCACACCGCAGACCTTGAGCCACCTCAAAACAGGAACCGAAGCCAAGCTCTTCACTTCCATGATCGTCCGCGAAGATTCACTCACGCTGTTCGGATTTGCCGACGACGACGAACGCGAAGTCTTCGACGTCCTGCTCAGTGTCAGCGGGGTTGGGCCCCGTTTGGCCCTAGCCGTCCTCGCCGTGCACGAACCGGAAGCCATCCGGGTGGCGGCTCACACCGGAGACAGCAAAGCATTCACCAAAGTCCCGGGTATCGGCCCCAAGGTGGCCGGCCGTATTGTCCTCGAGCTGGCCGGGAAGTTGGTTCCGCACGGAACGGGGACCGGTACTGCTCCTGCCGCAGCCCCGAACGCAGAATGGAAACCGCAGGTGGTGGCAGCCATGACCAGTTTGGGATGGTCCGAGAAAGACGCCAACGGCAGTATCGACAAAGCCATGGCCGACTCGCCGGAACTCGTAGACGCAGCAAACGTGGCCCAAATACTTCGGGCTACGCTGCGCTGGCTTGGCCAGGACGGGGCACGCGCCGGCAACCGCGTAGGCAGCCGTGGCTGAGCAGTCACTCGTCAGCGGGGGAGAGGAACCGGAAGAGCGGGTTATTGAGGCTGCTCTGCGCCCCAAGAACCTGCACGACTTCGTAGGACAGCATCGGGTCCGCAAGCAACTTGCCTTGGTGCTTGAGGCCTCGAAGATGCGTGGCCGCAGCGCCGACCACGTGCTGATGTCCGGACCTCCGGGGCTCGGTAAGACCACCCTTGCCATGATCATTGCAGCGGAGATGAACGCGCCGCTGCGTATTAGCAGCGGACCGGCCATCCAGCACGCCGGCGATCTCGCAGCCATCCTTTCATCGCTCTCGGAGGGCGAGGTCCTGTTTCTTGACGAGATCCACCGCATGTCCAGGCCCGCTGAAGAAATGCTGTACATGGCCATGGAGGACTTCCGCGTGGACATCGTGGTGGGCAAGGGAGCAGGCGCAACTGCAATTCCCCTGGAACTGCCGCCTTTCACCCTGGTAGGTGCCACCACCCGCGCAGGACTCCTGCCTGGTCCATTGCGGGACCGCTTCGGTTTCACCGGGCACCTCGAGTTCTACTCGGTGGCCGAACTCGAACTTGTCCTCCGCCGTTCTGCCGGGCTTCTGGACCTGAAGGTAAACTCTGCAGGTTTCACCGAGATCGCAGGAAGGTCACGCGGCACACCGCGTATAGCCAACCGGCTCCTGCGCCGTGTTCGTGACTGGGCGCTCGTTCATGGCATCGAGCAAATCGACGCCCGTTCGGCGTCAGCGGCCTTGGATATGTACGAAGTAGACGAGCGTGGCTTGGATAGGCTGGACAGGTCCGTTCTCGAAGCCCTCATTACCAAGTTCAACGGTGGCCCTGTTGGCTTGTCCACCTTGGCCATTGCCGTAGGTGAAGAACCCGAAACGGTGGAGACCGTGGCTGAGCCTTTCTTGGTGCGGGAGGGACTTCTGGGACGTACTCCGCGGGGTCGAATTGCGATGGCGTCCGCTTGGACCCACCTTGGCTACGCCGTACCGGCTGGAGTCTTTGGCCAGGAGGCGCTGGCCTTGTTCGGTGAGGACGAAAACCACGCCGAAAGCATAGATACGGTTGGTTAACACGCTCTGTTCAGCTTTTCCCACTAGACTGGTATGACGCTCGGCACGTTCGAGTCCTTGATCCATGCCGCTATGCGGATCTGCCAGGGACGTTGCCGTGAACCAAAACGTAAGTACAGAACGGAACTTCCCTGTGGATCCAATGACCATATTGCTGTTCGTCATGCTTGGACTCTTTGTCTTCATGATGTTCCGCCGCAACAAGAAGACCCAGCAGCAGCAGGCTGAAATGCAGTCCAAATTTGCTCCTGGTGTCGACGTCATGACCAGCTTCGGTCTCTTTGGCCGCATCGTGTCCATCGACGAAGCTGAGAACAAGGTCGTCATCGAACTCTCCCCGGGGAACCAGGCAACGGTTCACCGACAGGCAGTCACCAAGGTGGTCGAAACGGCCCCCGAGGAAGCACCGGTTGTCCCGGATGACGCTTCTTCCCTGACCGCCGCGGAGACTGAAGCTCCTACCGCCGTCGAGACGCCGGAAGAAACCATCGCGCGCCTCAACAAAGAGGACAAGAAGGACAACTAGCACCGTCAGTCGCGGCGACACCGCGCAAGGCAACTTCTACGGCAGCGGAGAGCCGCCGGCAGACGCTTACCAGCGTCGGCCGGCGGCTGTCCGGCGATAACAGGAAGATCGATAATGGCACGGACCGGCCCCAAAAACTCAGCCCGCAGGGTGCTGACCTGGCTTGGAGCAATTTTCGTTGTATTAACCGCTGTCCTTGCTGGCGGAGTAGTGACTGGCAATGCCAGTTGGGCTCCCAAGCTTGCTCTGGACCTTGAAGGCGGAACCCAGATGATCCTGGCACCCCGGGTGGAGGGTTCCAGCGACATCAATGAGGAGCAACTCAACCAGGCAGTTGCCATTATCCGGCAGCGAGTAGATGGCTCCGGTGTTGCTGAAGCCGAAATCAGCACCCAGTCCGGCCGCAACGTGGTGGTCAGCCTTCCGGGAACACCGTCGAAGGAAACCCGCGACCTCATTCAGGCTTCGGCCGACATGAACTTCCGTCCAGTCATCACTTATGGCGATCCTGCGGCTATACCCGCCGAGCAGCGCACTCCTGAGGATCAGCTGAACAAGCCGACGGCGGAGCCGGCCAACGCGAGTGATGTCAACTGGATTACCCCGGAAGTCCAGAAGGAATTCGAAGCACTCGACTGCGTCAATCCTTCGGCTGAAAGGCGTGAGCGTTCAGATCCCGCGAAGCCGCTGGTAACCTGCGAGGCGGCCACTGCCACGACTCCGGCCATCAAGTACATCCTCGGGCCTGTTGAGGTCAAAGGCCAGGACATCAGCGATTCCTCCTTTACCCAAGTTCAGGGTGCCCAGGGCTCCGTGACGAATTCCTGGGGTGTGAACATTGTCTTCAACTCGGATGCAACGGCAAAGTTCAAGGCCGTAACCGAACGCCTCAACCAGTTCTATGCTGCAGCGGAGGCCCAGGGCACTGACGATCCCAAGTCACAGTTCGCGATCGTCCTGGACGACAAAGTACTTTCAGCCCCTCGCGCCCTGGCTGTCATCACCGATGGAAAGCCCCAGATCACGGGTAACTTCACCCAGGCGTCTGCGAAGGCCTTGTCTGACCAGTTGCGCTATGGCGCACTGCCCATCAGCTTCGAGATCCAATCACAAGAGCAGATTTCGGCCACGCTCGGCGGCGACCAACTTCGCCTCGGGTTGCTGGCAGGCATGATCGGTCTGTTCCTGGTGGTTGTTTACTCCCTGTTCCAGTACCGGGCGTTGGGTCTTGTCACCATCGCGTCCTTGGTTGTGGCTGGTGTTCTGACCTATCTCGCCATTGCAATTCTTGGGTGGACGGAAAATTATCGCCTCTCCCTGGCAGGTGTAGCGGGTCTGATCGTGGCCATTGGCCAGACTGCCGACTCGTTTATTGTCTATTTTGAACGCATCAGGGATGAGTTGCGCGAGGGACGGGGCCTGGTGTCCGCCGTCGAAAATGGTTGGAAGCGGGCCAAGCGCACCGTGCTGGCCTCCAAGGCTGTCAACCTGCTGGCCGCACTGGTCCTTTACTTCGTAGCCGTTGGCAACGTCCGTGGCTTCGCTTTCACTTTGGGCTTGACTGCCTTGGCAGACCTCCTGGTGGTGTTCATGTTTACCCACCCCATGATGCAGGTCCTGGCGCGCACCAAGTTCTTCGGCGAAGGACACCGATTCTCAGGGCTTTCCCCTGACCGTCTCGGCGCAGTTCCCCTATACCGTGGCGCGGGCCGCCTCCGTACGCCTGAGGAAAAGCCTGCCGTGGTTCGCGCACGCAACACCGGTGCGGTAGCCGAAGCCGAACGACGCATGACCATTGCCGAGAGGCGCCTTGCCGAGAAAGGCCAGCTCACTGGTACTTCCAACGGCACCAAGGAGGAGAAGTAATGACCACGAGCTTCGCAACCTTCGGCCACGAGCTATACACGGGCAAGCGCTCGTACAACTTCGTCAATTCGAAGAAAATCTGGTTCATCATCGCGGCGGTCGCCGTGGCACTCTCCATTCTGATTCCGGTAGTCAAGGGTGGATTTAACCTTGGAATCGAATTCCGTGGCGGCTCCGAATTCACGGTTTCAAATGTGAGCACCACTGATGCCAGCCTCGGCGAGAAGGCCGTCCACGATGTCGTGCCCGATGCCATTCCCCGTGTTGCCAACGTCGCAGGCAACACCATGCGGATCCAAACGGACCAACTGACCGACGACGAGACGAACCGGATCAAGGATGGCCTCACCAGCGCCTATGGCGTGACTGAGAACGAAGTGACGTCGACCTTCGTGGGTCCAACCTGGGGTCAGGATGTCACTCGCCAGGCCCTGATCGGCCTGGTGGTCTTCGTTGCCTTGGCAGCTGTCCTGATGGCGCTGTACTTCAGGACCTGGAAGATGTCTTTGTCGGCACTCGTCGGCATGCTGGTCACTATGTTCGCCACAGCAGGCGTCTACGCCCTGAGCGACTTTGAAGTCACGCCTTCGGCAATCATTGGCTTCCTGACGGTCCTTAGCTACTCGTTGTATGACACTGTGGTGGTCTTCGACAAGATCCGTGAAAACACCTCGGATATCTCCACGTCCACCCGCCGCACGTTCAGCGAAGAGGTAAACCTTGCCGTCAACCAAACCTTGGTCCGCTCCATCAACACCATGATGGTGGCCGTCCTCCCGGTGGCAGCGATCCTCTTCATTGGTGCCGGCCTTCTAGGCGCCGGCACCCTTCGCGATCTCTCCCTGGCATTGTTCGTGGGCATCCTCATCGGCACTGCGGCCACGATCTTCATTGCGGCACCGCTGTACGCGTGGCTCCGCCAGAGTGAGCCTGACCTCGTGAAGCAAGCCAAGAAGGTTGCCCATCGCAGGACTGAAGCCACGGTCTAGGACTTTTCAGTACCGTTGTTTGGCCGGGAGCCGGCCTCTGCACCACTGCGGAGGCCGGCTCTTTGACTTGCCTGCGTCATCGTCATGTGCTGCCCGGTTGCAGAAGCATTCACCTGCGGGAATAGACTGGGAGAATTAAATCGGTTGTGAGGGGTACTTCTGTGGAAGAACGTGCGACGTCGGCACCACCGGCGGGCGGGGATGACGGCCGCAAGACTGTGGCAGTTCCGGCAACGAGTGTGCCCGGACGGACTGCGGCTGCGGTTCCGGTCGATGCTCCCGGTGCGCGTCCCACCTTCCCGGGACGGAGGGAACGTACACGTTCCCGGCTTGCCCGCCTCACGGGAAGGGGCATCGCCCCGTACTCGCCCATCCTCGAGCCACTGCTGAGGACGGTTCGGGCGAACAACCCGAAAGAGGACTTCGACCTGATCCAACGCGCGTTCGCAGTGGCAGAGCAGAGCCATCAGGGGCAGAAGCGCAAGAGTGGTGATCCGTACATCACCCATCCAGTGGCCGTAGCCACCATTCTGGCTGAACTCGGCATGACCGGTACTACCCTGGCTGCAGCGTTGCTTCACGACACCGTCGAGGACACCCCGTACACCCTTGCTGACCTGACTCGGGACTTCGGACCCGAAGTTGCCATGTTGGTGGACGGCGTCACCAAGCTGGATAAAGTCAGTTTTGGCGAGGCTGCGCAGTCGGAAACCGTCCGCAAGATGGTTGTCGCGATGGCCAAGGACATCCGTGTCCTGATGATCAAGCTGGCAGACCGCCTTCACAACGCGCGCACTTGGCGGTTTGTTTCCGCTGAGTCTTCATCGCGCAAAGCCCGTGAAACCCTGGAAATCTTCGCACCTTTGGCACATCGCCTGGGTATGAACACCATCAAGTGGGAACTGGAAGATCTCTCCTTCGCCGCGCTGTACCCCAAGGTGTACGAGGAAATCGTGCGCATGGTGGGCGACCGCACTCCGGAGCGGGAAAAGAGCCTCAGCGTCATCCGCAACCAGATAGCGGATGACCTTCGAACAGCACGGATCAAGGCGACCATCACTGGGCGGCCCAAGCACTACTACTCGATCTATCAGAAGATGATAGTGCGGGACAAAGACTTCGACGACATCAACGACCTCATGGGCGTGCGGGTCCTGGTTGATTCGGTGCGTGACTGTTACGCCGCGCTAGGGACGCTGCATTCACGATGGAACCCCCTTCCGGGGCGGTTCAAGGACTACATCGCGATGCCCAAGTTCAACATGTACCAATCCCTGCACACAACGGTGATTGGCCCCGGCGGTAAGCCTGTGGAGATCCAGATCCGCACCCACGAGATGCACCGCCGCGCAGAATACGGTGTTGCAGCCCACTGGAAGTATAAGGACCAGCCCAATCGGACGGCACAAGGCCCCGGCAGCCCGCGTGATGGGGACATGGGCTGGCTGCGGTCGCTGGTGGACTGGCAGCAGGAAACCTCGGATCCCGGAGAGTTCCTGGATTCGCTCCGCTACGAGATCAATGCCCGGGAAGTGTTTGTTTTCACTCCCAAAGGTGAAGTCATGGCCCTTCCGGCCGGATCAACCCCTGTGGACTTCGCGTACGCCGTGCACACGGAAGTGGGCCACCGAACCATAGGTGCCCGCGTCAATGGCAAGTTGGTTCCGCTCAACAGCGAGCTGAACCATGGCGACTGGGTAGAGATCTTCACTTCCAAGGCTGAAGGCGCCGGGCCGAGCCAGGACTGGCAGCACTTCGTCAAGTCAGCCCGTGCCCGCAACAAGATCCGCCAATGGTTCACCAAGGAACGCCGCGAAGAAGCCATAGAACGTGGCAAGGACATGCTGACCCGGGCCATGCGGAAGCAGAACCTGCCTTTGCAGCGGCTGATGACGCACGACGCTTTGTCTGCTGTGGCGGAGGACTTCCACTATGTAGACATCTCGGGGCTGTACGCGGGTGTTGGTGACGGGCACACTTCGGCCCAGTCCGTCATGGAAAAGCTCGTGGAGCACTTGGGTGGTCATGAAACACCCGACGAAGACCTCGATGAAGTCAGTATTCCTACCCAGGTTGCGAAGTCGAAGTTCTCGGATTCCGGCGTGATCGTGCGAGGCGTGGGGGACGTCTGGGTCAAGCTCGCCAGGTGCTGCACCCCGGTACCCCCGGACCCCATCCTGGGCTTTGTGACTCGCGGATCAGGAGTTTCTGTCCACCGGACTGATTGCACCAATGTCTCGGGTCTCCGCGACCAACCGGACAGGATTGTTGAAGTCGAGTGGGCACCCACCCAGTCGAGTGTGTTCCTTGTGGAGATTCAGGTTGAAGCTTTGGACCGAAAGTCCCTCCTGTCCGACGTGACCCGTATCCTGTCCGAGAACCACGTCAACATCCTGGCCGCATCGGTTCATACCTCCAGCGACAGAGTGGCGATTTCGAAGTTCGCCTTCGAAATGGGTGATCCGAAGTATCTGCACCACGTCTTGAACGCGGTTCGCCGAATCGACGGCGTTTTTGACGTGTATCGCACTACTGGCAACCGTCGGCGCAGCTAGCCCGGGTCTGCTGGCGCCAGCTGCGCCAGCGTTGCCAAGGCACGCCTCTTATGTGGCACTCGGGGAGCCGTCTCGACGGCCAGGGTGAGCAGCCGCAGCCGGATGCCAAGCTCCTCGCGTTCAAGAAGGCGCTTCAACGCCGGCAGCGCGCGATCGGGTTCGACATGGAGGGCGATGTCCGCCGCGGTACGTAGTGGGCTGCTGACCAGCATTCCTCCGAGACTGACCACGTCCATCTGACCGAGCCGAACCTCATGGAGACTACATTGTGTGGTTCCCCGCAGGCTGGAGATCCGATGTTTTGCATCGACCAGCAGTGACAGGTGCTCGGGCGGATTGGCGCAACCGTAGATCCATGCTGCCGTGAGCCGGCCGGCCACAACCTTGGTCCGGATTCTTTCCGGGACTGTGAGGGCCGCTGCACGGGCTCTGAGGCGGTGGGTGACAGCAACACCAGGGGAGGCGTAACTCTTCCCGTACAGGGGCAACAGGATGCCATCGAACGCCATACTTTGCAGTTCGTTCCACGTAAAGATGCGGTTGGGGGAGTAGAGCTCGGAGATGACCGGCTCCAGTAAATGCGGGGCGTTGACAGCGGGGACCATTCATCGATCATTCCGTGCGGCCACCCTACGAGTACAGGCTCCGTCCCGGTTATGTGGATAACCGGAACGGAGCCTGCAGGAAAGATTTTGGCCCGGAGTCCTCTAGGCGAGGTCGCTTGCCGAGCGCTGGATCTGGTCAAGCCATGCCTGACGAGCTTCCAGAGCCTCTCGGGCCGTCTTGATACGGCGCTGGTCGCCGGCCTTCTCGGCCTTCTCCAGATCGTCCTTGAGGCCTGCAATAGCCGATTCAAGCTGTGACAATGCGCTGTTGGTGCGGGCCTTGGTTTCCGGATTGCTCCGGCGCCACTTCTCTTCCTCGGCTTCGCGGACCGCATCTTCGACCCTGCGAAGCCCGGCCTCAATCCGCCCCATGTCGGCGCGGGGCACCTTGCCGGCCTCTTCCCAACGGTCTCTGATGGACTGGAGTGCTTTCTTGGCGGCGTTGAGATCGTTGATGGGCAGGAGCGCCTGCGCCTCGGCCACCAGCTGTTCCTTGACGGCCAGATTCGCGCTGTACTCCTGGTCGATTTGCTCGTTGGCGGCTTGGCGGTTGCTGAAGAAGACGTCCTGGGCGGCGCGGAACCGGCCCCATAGAGCGTCATCGTCCTTGCGGCTTGCACGCGGAGTGGTCTTCCACTGGTCCATCAGCCGGCGGTACTCGCCGGCCGCGAATCCCCAGTCGGTGGACGTGGAAAGCGCCTCGGCCTCCGCAATCAAGGCCTCCTTGGCCGCCTTTGCAGCGGAGTTGTTGCTGTCAAGCTGCGAGAAGTACGCGCGGCGGTGACGATCGAATACAGTCCGGGCCGAACGGAAACGCTTCCAGAGCGCGTCTTCGTTGCTGCGGCCGAGCCTGACTCCGCTCTTTTGCGCGGCCTTCCAGGTTTCAAACAGCTCGTTCATGCGTGCACTTGAGGTTTTCCACTGGATCTGCGCGGGGTCCTGGCCGGCGATGGTCTCAGCTTCAGCAACAATTGCTTCGCGGGCCGCGAGTTCATTGGCGCGCACCGCCTCGTGGGCAGCCTTCTCGGACTTCTCGAGTTCTACGATCTGGGCTGACAGGGCGTCCAAGCGGGCCTCGGCAGCACGGATGTCACCCACCATGTTGCGCTCCGCGAGTTGTTCACGCAAGTGAGTGACCGTCTTCTGCATGTCCGTGGCCGGAGCCTTGGACTCCACACGGTGTTCCAGAAGGACCACCTGCGCGATGATGTCGTCGAACTTGCGGGCAAAGTAGCCAAGTGCTTCGTCGGCGCTGACGCCCGGGTACTGACCTACAGCGATTTCCTCACCGTCCAAGGTCAGGAAGACGTGGCCATCACCTTCGGCGCGTCCCCACTTGGCTGCCTCGGCGAGGGAGGCAGCGGAGACTGCCGGGGCTGCAGGAACGACGGCGGCAGGAGCCTTGGGCCGGGCCGCGAAGGCAGCGGGGGACGGAGCTGCGGACGGTGCCGGACGAGGAGCGGCCGGGGTTGCAGGCTCTGCGGCCGGCGCTTCTTCCGCTGTTTCCTCGGCAGCCGGTGCTGTTTGGTTGGCTGGAGTGGTCTCCGCCGGAGCTGATGCATCGGTACCGTTGGTGCCGCTTGCCTCGACTGCCTCTTGGTTGGCCACTACTGCTGTTTCGTCGGATTTCTGACTGTCTGTCACCGCTAAAAGTCTTTCGCTTGGAGGGAACTGCTCAGGTAATGCACCGCAGGCCGGGCCTGGAGCTGGTTACTTCAGAGAAAACGAGTCTATCGTGACAGGTGCCACAGGGGCGCCGTCGCTGGTGTTTTCGCCGGGTTTGAGGCCCGCAGCGGCGATCCTGGTGACGACGTCCAGGCCGCTGGTCACCTTGCCCACCACGGTGTATCCGCCGGCAGTATCAGCCGGAATGGTGGTGTCTTTGTAGACGATGAAGAATTGGCGGCCGTTGCCATAGGCATCGTTGCCGGTGCGGGCAACGGCAATCGTCCCTGCAGGGTACTTGTTGTCTGCCGGGGCATTTTCCAGTGGCCCCCACCGATAATTTGCGTCGTCCGCGCCGTCTTCGGATTTGGCTCCGCATTGGAGGAGCCCAAACGTTTCGGACGTTGTCAGCCGGTGGCAGAACGCTCCGTCGTAGTAGCTGGCGTCACTCAAAGACTTGAACACGGCTGCGGCTTGCGGTGCGGCGGTCCCGTTGAGTTCTACGCCGACAACGCCGCTGTTCAACGCAAGCTCGCCGGTGAAAGTCTTTCCAGCGGCCGTGTCCGGGCTGGGGATGTCGGCGCTGTTGGACGGGGACGCCGAGGGCGAACTGAGTCCCGCTTCCGCGGCGGCGAACTCCGCCTCGGTGGGGTTTGAACTAAAGACCGTCAGTTGCAGCACGACGGCCAAAACCACGGCTACGGCGGCTGCGCTCACGGCGATGGTGTTGTCCCGCTTGCGTCGCTTGCCCTGTTCCTGCCGCAGGGCACGCTTGGCTTCCATCTGCCTGATGCGCCGTTTCGCTTCGCGGTCATCCCGCGACCTTGTTGCCAAGAGTCCTCCTGATTGTGTCCACTTTCGGTGGCTGCCGACAGGAACCGGGCATGCTGCATTAGATGTGCACGCGCGGAAAGCATAAACTGGCTGCCGCACATAGTTTATGCATGACCGGCTGGACGCCCGCCCTGTAAACGCCGAAAGGGTGTTTAAAGCTGCGGTGCAATGCCAGCGTCAGCTTTCTTCGAGGAGACTTTTCCACCATGGCACGTACCGCCTCCCTGTCCGGATTCCCAGAGTGGCTTCCCCAGGAGCGGTTGGTGGAGCTCCATGTGCTGGATACGCTCCGGAAGACGTTTGAACTGCACGGTTTTTCCTCCATTGAGACCCGCGCCGTTGAAACAGTGGGCCAGTTGCTCCGCAAAGGCGAAATAGACAAAGAGGTCTATGGCCTCAGCAGGCTTCAGGACGATGAGGGTGAGGACGCCAAATCGGACAAGGCTGACCCGAACGCCTTGGCCCTCCACTTTGACCTGACTGTGCCCTTCGCCCGCTACGTGGTGGAGAACGCCGGGTACCTGGCATTTCCCTTCCGCCGATACCAGATCCAGAAGGTCTGGAGGGGCGAGCGGCCGCAGGAAGGCCGGGCACGCGAGTTCACCCAGGCAGACATCGATGTTGTGGGCGACGGCGAACTGCCGTTCCGCTACGACGTCGAAATCGCGCTGGTCATCGCTGAGGCCCTTAGCGCCTTGCCGATCCCTGATTTCCGGCTTCGGATCAACAACCGCAAGCTGGCCGAGGGCTTCTATCGGGGCATTGGACTGACGGACACGGCCGGCGTGCTGCGTAGCATCGACAAACTGGAAAAGATCGGCGCCGCGAAGGTGGCCGAGCTGTTGAAGAGCGAGCTTGGGGCTACTGATGAACAGGCCGGCCTTGCCCTTGCATTGGCCACCATCCGCACGGAAGACACTTCATTCGTGGAGCAGGTCCGCGCCCTCGGAGTGAAGGACGATCTCCTTGAAGAGGGCCTCAATGAGCTTGAGCAGGTCATTCAGGCGGCAGTCCAGCGCGCTCCCGGCAAGGTAGTGGCAGACCTCAGCATCGCCCGCGGCCTGGACTACTACACGGGGACGGTTGTTGAGACGGTGCTGGTAGGCCACGAGCAGTTGGGTTCCATTTGCTCCGGCGGCCGCTACGACGCACTGGCCAGCAAGGGCAACCGCAAGTTCCCCGGCGTCGGACTTTCCATTGGCGTGACACGACTGGTCTCCCGCATCCTCAGCCAGGAGCTGGCCACAGCGTCGCGTTCTGTGCCCACGGCGGTACTGGTCGCCCTGAATTCGGACGACAGTTGGTCAGCTGCGCAGGACATTGCAGCCCAGTTGCGGGGCCGCGGGATCGCCACGGAAGTGGCAGCCAAGGCCGAGAAGTTCGGAAAGCAGATCAAGTTCGCTGATCGCCGCGGCATCCCCTTCGTGTGGTTCACCGACGACGACGGCAAGCATCAGGTCAAGGACATCCGTTCCGGCAAGCAGGTTGACGCCGACCCCGCCAGCTGGACGCCCGCTGAAGAGGATTTGCACGTCCGCGTCACCACCGCCGGCTAGGCACCATCAATTGTTCCGACCTCGTGGCATGAGCTGTGGCGGGGGCGGGTAAACTCGGACGGGATCGTCTTGCAACGATCCCCCTATATTTCATGCTGAAAGGAATGCTGTGCTGCGCACACATGACCTCGGATCTCTTCGCTCCGAGCACATTGGACAAACCGTTACCCTGGCTGGGTGGGTGGGGCGCCGCCGTGATCACGGTGGTGTTGCATTCGTTGACCTGCGTGATGCGTCCGGTGTAGCCCAGGTGGTTGTCCGTGAGGAAGAGGTCTTCCACGGTTTGCGGAACGAGTACGTCCTGCAGGTCACAGGTACTGTCAACAAGCGTCCTGAAGGCAATGAGAACCCTGCGCTGGCTACGGGTGAGATCGAGGTCATCGCGGACAAGGTGGTCATCCTCAACACCTCCGAACCCCTGCCGTTCCAGATCGACGAACACGTGGAGGTTGGGGAGGAAGCCCGCCTCAAGCACCGTTACCTGGATCTCCGCCGCCCCGGCCCCGCCCGCAACATGCGTCTGCGTTCGGAGGCGAACCGTGTGGCACGCGAGCTCCTGCACCAGCGAGGCTATATCGAAATCGAGACTCCCACGCTGACGCGTTCGACGCCGGAAGGCGCCCGTGACTTCGTGGTTCCGGCACGTCTGGCGCCAGGTTCCTGGTACGCCCTCCCGCAGTCGCCGCAGCTTTTCAAGCAGCTCCTCCAAGTGGGCGGCTTCGAGAAGTACTACCAGATTGCCCGCTGCTACCGCGATGAGGATTTCCGCGCGGACCGCCAGCCGGAATTCACGCAGCTGGACATCGAAGCCAGCTTCGTGGACCAGGACGACGTCATTGAGCTCGGCGAGGCAATCGTCAAGGCCTTGTGGCAGCTGATCGACGTCGAGATCCCCACCCCGATCCGCCGCATGACGTACTTGGACGCCATGGCCAAGTACGGCTCGGACAAGCCTGACCTGCGTTTCGGTGTTGAACTGACTGAGCTCAACGAGTTCTTCAAGGACACCAACTTCGGTGTCTTCAAGGCGCCGTACGTGGGCGCCGTCGTGATGCCCGGTGGTGCTTCCCAGCCGCGCCGTACCTTGGACGGTTGGCAGGAATTTGCCAAGCAGCGCGGTCACAAGGGCCTGGCCTATGTCCTCTTCAAGGAGGACGGAGAGCTGGCTGGCCCGGTAGCCAAGAACCTTACGGAAGCCGAGCGCGAAGGCCTGGCGGACGCTGTTGGTGCCAAGCCCGGCGACTGCATCTTCTTCGCCGCCGGTGAGAAGTCCGCAGCCCGCGCCCTGCTCGGTGCTGCCCGGGTTGAAATCGGTCACCGCACCGGCCTGATCGACCCCAAGGACTGGGCTTTTGTCTGGATCGTGGACGCTCCCATGTTCGAGCCCGCAGCCGCGGCTGTCGCCTCCGGTGACGTTGCAGTGGGTGCGGGCCAGTGGACGGCTGTGCACCACGCCTTCACCTCGCCAAAGCCTGAGTTCCTGGACACCTTCGATAAGGACCCGGAATCGGCCCTCTCTTACGCGTACGACATCGTGTGCAACGGCAACGAGATCGGCGGCGGGTCCATTCGTATCCATGAGCGCGAAGTACAGGAACGCGTCTTCCAGCTCATGGGCCTGGACAAGGAAGACGCCGAAACCAAGTTCGGCTTCCTGCTCGAAGGCTTCAAATACGGCGCACCTCCGCACGGCGGAATGGCCCTTGGCTGGGACCGCGTGGTTGCTTTGCTGGCCGGCGTCGAGTCGATCCGCGACGTCATCGCCTTCCCGAAGTCGGGCAACGGCTATGACCCCCTGACTGCGGCCCCGGCACCGATCACACCGCAGCAGCGCAAGGAAGCCGGCGTCGACTTCAAACCGGAGGTCAAGCAGGAGCCCAAACCTGCGGCCAAGCCGGAAACGAAGTCCGAATAAGCTTCTGCCCAAAAGGCTCCTCACTGATGTGGGGAGCCTTTTGCGTTCCAACCACAGAAGGAGCCTCGAATGATGAAGCAAGCATTCCTGGAATCGCTCATGGACAAGGCCTGGCCTGCGCTTGAGCGGGAAGACCTTGGCGTGGAAGACCTTCTCCGGGGAAATGCGGGGGAGTGGGTCCTCCGGGCTTCGGACGGAGTGACCCAGAGGGCTAATTCTGTCTGGCCAAGGACCTCGGGCGGCGGGTCGGACGGCAACCAGGGCATCACACGAGCTGTGCGTGCAGCAGCGGACTGGTATCGGCTTCATCGGCTTCCCTTGATCTTCCAAGTGTTCGATGACTCCCGCAGCTCCGGACTGAATGCCGTCCTGGATGAGCAACGCTTCACCAGGCAATCGGAAACAAGGATCATGCTCCGCGGCATGGATGGGCTGCCGGTCAGCACTTCAGGTCGGAACGTTGAAATGGCTGAGGAACCTTCCGAAGAATGGCTGCACGTGTGGTGGTCCGTTGACGGTCGTGGTGGTGACTCAGAGCTGTCCGTAGCCCACAAGATCCTCGTCGGCTGTCCGGCGCTGTACGCAATGGTGAGGGACGACGACGGCGTTCCGGCCGCCGTCGGACGTCTCGCCCTGGTGGATGGTTGGGGCGGAATTTACAGCATGGCGACGTCGGCCGGGCACCGCAGGCGCGGCTATGGGACGGACGTGCTGACTGCGTTGTTGCAAGCCGGGACCCGGCAGGATCTTAAGGGATTCTGGCTCCTTGTCACCGAGGCCAATCGTGGAGCGCAGATACTGTACTCGCAAGCAGGTTTCGCCCACTCCGGCAGCTACCTATACCGGCAGGCGCCGCTGAGGCGTGCGTCCAGCGGCTGCTAGGGTTGCGGGTCGGTGACCGTAATGCGCACAGAGCACGCGTCGGCAGCCGCTTTCGCCAGCACGGCAGTCTTTGGCCCTTGAATGTCCAGGAAGGCTAAGCGAGTCCGCCCTGCTATGGCTTTGAGCAAGGGCTGGGAGAGAAGCTGATCCACCAGGACGCGGTCGCCGCCCGGGACGATGTACTCAATGCGGTGTTCGTTGAAGATGCGGGAAGCCTGTTCTGCCGTGGCTTTGGCTTCGAGGAAACGACTGCCGCTCTTCGAAGCCAGGATCGTGGAACCGCTGGCAGCAGCTATGGCGTAGCCGCCCCTGCGAACAAGGAGCAGTCCAAGCCCCCGTTCCTGGTTCGCAAGCGAAGCCAGGCGTTCCAGCTCAGTACCGCCACGGCCCGGACGTCCGTCAGCCGGCCAAGGGGCCTTCAACATTGCAGTCGCACCGTCGGCTGCCCGCAGGAGCAGCCCACCGTCGTCGAGGTCTTCAGCAACGGCGCCGTGGCTCGCCGCGAACCGGTCGGCCCAACCCTGCAACCTGGCCGCGGGCACCAAAGCGGTCCGCCTGCCGGAAGGCTGGTGCGGGGCAGATGCTCGGCGATCCACGTCGATGTCTCCTTTGCTGGAACTATGAGTAGCCTATCCATGTGGAAGATCTCTTTGGTGCCGGTGCAGTTGACGACGACGAGTCGGAGGATCTGCCTGCGTCAGGGGGTCCCTCCGATGCTCATTGGATGGCTTCCCAACGCAGTCCACTGGCGGTGAGAATGCGTCCCCGATCGCTGGACGAGGTGGTAGGGCAGCAGCACCTGCTGGGGCAAGGTTCGCCTTTGCGGCAACTGGCAGCGGGTGCTGAGGCTGCCGGCCCGGCGGGTCCGAGCTCGGTGATCCTTTGGGGGCCTCCCGGGACAGGGAAGACCACGCTCGCCCACGTGATCGCGCGCGGACCCGGACGTAAGTTCGTTGAGTTGTCGGCAATCACCGCCGGAGTCAAGGACGTCCGGCGCGTCATGGACGAGGCCCTGACGGCCCGGGACCTGTACAAGAAAACCACGGTTCTCTTCCTCGACGAGATTCATCGCTTTAACAAGGCCCAACAGGATGCACTGCTGCCCGGTGTCGAGAACCGCTGGGTTGTGCTGGTAGCTGCAACCACGGAAAATCCTTCCTTCTCCGTGGTGTCGCCGCTCCTGTCACGCTCACTCCTGCTCACCCTGAAGCCGCTCACCGATGACGACATTTCGGGACTGCTGCAGAGGGCTGTGGCCGACGCCCGCGGCCTTGCCGGCCGTGTGGAGCTTAGCCCCGAGGCATTGGACCACCTGGTCCGGCTATCCGGCGGTGATGCCCGACGGGCGCTGACAGCACTGGAAGCAGCTGCCGGCGTCGCCTTCGGTGACTCTACCGCCGTCGATATTTCGGATGACGCCCCAACAGTGGCCGAAGGGGAGGGCGACGCTGACGACGGCGAATCCGGACTCGCCAACGACGGCCTGCCTGATGCTCCGGTATTGGTGGAACTCCGGCACACCGAACGCGCCTTGGATGCGGCGGCCGTTCGCTACGATCGGGCCGGCGACCAGCACTACGATGTGGCCAGTGCGTTCATCAAGTCCATCCGGGGCTCGGACGTGGATGCAGCCTTGCATTATTTGGCACGAATGCTGGAAGCCGGAGAGGATCCGAGGTTCGTGGCCAGGCGGATCGTGATCTCCGCAGCCGAGGATATCGGCATGGCCGATCCCACGGCGTTGCAGACCGCAGTGGCTGCGGCGCAGGCAGTGCAACTGATTGGCATGCCGGAGGGGCGCATTGTCTTGGCCGAAGCCGTGGTCCACTTGGCCACCGCGCCCAAGTCCAATGCCGCCTATATGGGTTTGAACAAAGCGGTGGCCGATGTGCGTGCCGGGTTTGGTGGCGGTATTCCCATGCACTTGCGGGACGCGCACTACCCTGGTGCAAAGCAGTTGGGCCACGGCAAGAGCTACAAGTACGCACACGACGAACCACACGGTGTGGCAACCCAGCAATATCCGCCGGATGACCTGGTGGGGAAGGACTATTACCAGCCCACCAGTAACGGAGCTGAACGGGATATTGCCGCCAGGCTGGAACGGCTCCGCAAGATCGTACGCGGGGAGTAGCCGTCACGATCAGGCCAACTGCGGGTGGCGGCCCTGCGCGTGATAGGATAGTTGCTTGTCTGGCATGGCCCGACGCACAACCCCTTTGAAGATTTCTTCAATAGTGCTGTGCGCCCGGGCTAGTAGCAAGAGGCAGCGGTTGGCCGATGCTCTCCCTGATGGAGGCCAGTAACACTGACACACCGCAGTAATTGGAAGGACACAAGTGGCTAACAACACTCGTGCTCGCCGTACCGCACGCCTTTCGCGTGCACTCGGCATTGCTCTGACCCCCAAGGCCGCCAAGTACATGGAGCGCCGTCCGTACGGCCCCGGCGAGCATGGCCGTGCCCGCAAGAAGCAGGACTCCGACTACGCCGTACGTCTGCGCGAAAAGCAGCGTCTGCGCGCCCAGTACGGCATCCGCGAAGCCCAGATGACCCGTGCCTTCGAAGAAGCACGCCGCACCAAGGGCCTCACCGGTGAAAACCTGGTTGAGCTGCTCGAAATGCGTTTGGACGCCCTCGTGCTCCGTGCAGGCTTCGCCCGCACCATCGCACAGGCCCGCCAGCTGGTTGTGCACCGCCACATCATGGTTGACGGCATCCGCGTGGACCGCCCGTCCTTCCGCGTTGGCGAAGGCCAGCTCATCCACGTTCACAGCCGCTCCGAGGTTATGCCCCCGTTCCAGGTGGCAGCCGCTGGCGCACACGTGCTCAACAACGTGCCGGCATACCTGGACGTCAAGATTGACGCCCTTCAGGCCCGCCTGGTTCGTCGCCCGAAGCGCTCCGAGGTCCCCGTGATCTGCGAAGAGCAGCTCGTCGTCGAATTCTACGCTCGCTAAATTCAAGCAGCGCATACAAAGAAGCCCGTGGCACACGCCGCGGGCTTCTTTGTATGTAAGGTACCGGTCCAAATAGGTAAGGTACTTGGGGAGGCTTCGGCCAAAGCCGTGAACCGGCTGGTGCGAGGCAGCGAAACGATCCAAGGAGAGAAATTCTATGTCTGGTGGCGACATCGCCGGCCTCATCGCAGCAGGAGTCTTCGCGCTCCTCGTCTTGCTTTTGGCCGTGCCCATTTTGAAGCTGGGCGGCGTCTTTGACGAGGTGCGGACCTCCATCCGTTCCATCAGCGACGGCGCCACGCCCCTGATGGATGAAGTGACTGCAACAGTCACCACCACCAACCAGCAGTTGAAGAAGGTCGATGGCATCGCCTCCAACGTCTCCGATGCATCGGCCAACATCTCCGCGTTGTCCTCGCTCGTTGCAGCCACGGTGGGCTCGCCGCTGATCAAGGTGGCTGCCTTCAGCTATGGCGTCCGTTCTGCCTTCGCTGCCCGCCGCACGCCTTCCTCCGGCCGCCGCAGCCGCTGAACAAATCAGCTGAACACGCCAGCTGAACAAGCCAACTGCTGAATGACAGGGAGACTGGAACCTCATGAAGAGAATTGTCTGGATGGGAATCGGCGTCGCCATCGGCGTCATTGCCTTCCGTAAGATCACCGAAGCCCAAGCAAACCTTGGGCCGGAGGGCCTCAACCGCGCCGTCGGCCGGATGGCTGACGGACTATTCGACTTTGCCGACGCCGTGCGTACAGGGATGCACCAACGCGAAGAGGATTTGCGGGCAGCGCTGGGGATCGACGACGCCGGGGCCGCCCGCCGCTAGTGGGAGCGGTTCGCCCCCACGCCCTCAACAGGGCAGAATGGAAAGCTGCGGAACGGCACCAGCCGGTTCCGCGCACATCGTGTGCAGTGAATTGAGAAGGGTAAGTAATCAGCTAATGAAGTCGCAGGAGATCACCAAGCGCTGGGTGGACTTTTTTGTCAACAAGGGCCACACCGCCGTTCCCTCCGCGTCGCTCGTTTCCAGCGACCCGTCACTTCTCTTCACTGTGGCCGGAATGGTGCCTTTCATTCCTTACCTGACCGCGCGCGAAGAGCCTCCCTACAGCCGTGCAACGAGCGTCCAGAAGTGCATCCGCACCGGAGACATCGAGGAAGTGGGCAAGACCGCCCGCCACGGCACGTTCTTCCAAATGTGTGGCAACTTTTCCTTTGGCGATTACTTCAAGGAAGACGCCATCAAGTTCGCTTTCGAGCTGCTCACCACCAGTGTTGACGACGGCGGTTACGGGCTTCCGGCCGAACGTCTTTGGGTGACTGTCTACGAAGAGGACGACGAAGCCAAGGAGCTGTGGCTCAAGAACACCGGAATTCCGGCAGAGCGCATCCAGCGCATGGGCAAGGCTGACAACTACTGGTCAACTGGCCAGCCAGGCCCGGCCGGCCCCTGCTCGGAGATCTATTACGACCGCGGCCCTGCCTACGGAATCGAAGGCGGCCCCCTGGCCGACGAGACCCGTTACATCGAAATCTGGAACCTCGTGTTCATGCAGTACCAGATCGAGAACGTCCGCTCCAAAGTGGACTTCGACATCGTTGGTGAACTGCCGCAGAAGAACATCGACACCGGCTTGGGTATGGAACGTCTCGCGATGATCCTCCAAGGCGTCGAAAACATGTATGAGACCGATCAGGTCCGTCCCGTCATCGACAAAGCTGCTGAATTGTCCGGCCGCGAGTACACCTCGGCTGAATCTCCGAAAGACCCGCACCACACGGACGATGTCCGCATGCGCGTCGTTGGCGACCACATTCGCTCTGCGTTGATGCTCATCGCTGACGGCGTCGCACCGTCCAATGAGGGCCGCGGCTACGTGCTGCGCCGGCTCATTCGCCGCGCTGTGCGCGCCATGCGCCTGCTCGGCGTCGAAAAAGCTTGCCTGCCTGACCTCCTTCCCGCCTCCCGCGACGCCATGAAGGGTGTCTACCCGGTGGTGGAGACTGACTTTGCCCGCATCAGCCGTATTGCCTACGCCGAAGAAAAGGCGTTCCTGCGCACTATTGCTTCCGGTACGGCCCGCCTGGAGGACGCGGTAGCCGAATCTAAGGCTGCCGGCGTTCCCCTGTCCGGCGCGGACGCTTTCGCCTTGCACGACACTTACGGCTTCCCGATTGACCTGACCTTGGAAATGGCGGAAGAGGCCGGCCTCAAGGTGGACGAGGCAGGCTTCCGTGCGCTCATGCTCGAGCAGCGCCAGCGTGCCCAGGCCGATGCCAAGGGCAAAAAGGGCGGCCACGCAGACCTCAGCGCCTACCAGGAGCTCCTAGGCAAGGGCGAGACGGTCTTCACGGGATACGACGAACTTGAGGGCGAGGCCAAAGTCCGCGGCATTGTCAGCGGTGGCCGTGCGGTAGCGCACGCTTCCACCGGCGACGAGATTGAGCTGGTCCTCAACGAAACCCCGTTCTATGCAGAAGCAGGTGGCCAGTCCGCTGACACCGGCCTCATCACCGGCGATGGCTTCGTAGTGGAGGTCCTGGACGTGCAGCGTCCCATCAAGGGCCTGAGCGTGCACAAAGCAATAGTCCGTGAAGGTGAGATCGCTTCCGACGCGCTGGTACGCGCCGCCGTCGACCGTGAACGTCGCCATGCTGCCGAGCAGGCCCACACCGGCACGCACATTGTGCATGCCGCGTTGCACCAGATCCTCGGGCCGGAAGCCACCCAGCGCGGTTCCTACAACAAGGCCGGGTACCTTCGCTTCGACTTCGCCTGGGGCGAGGGCCTGAGCACTGCCACACGGTCTGAAATCGAAGAGGTCTCCAACATCGCTATCCGGAACAACTTCCGGGTGGACACCAAGGTGATGGGGCTCGCTGAAGCAAAAGCACTGGGTGCCATGGCTCTGTTTGGTGAAAACTACGGCAGCGAAGTCCGCGTGGTGGAGATCGACGGTGCGTGGTCCCGCGAATTGTGCGGTGGTACCCACGTTTCCAACACTTCCCTGATCGGCAGCCTTTCCTTGCTGGGCGAACAGTCTGTTGGCTCCGGAAACCGCCGTGTCGAGGCGTTTGTTGGCTTGGATGCATTCCGTCACCTGGCAGCCGAGCGTGCTCTGGTTTCCGAGCTCACGGAACTGTTGAAGGTTCCGTCCGGACAACTTGCTGACCGCATCTCCAGTACCCTGAACAAGCTCAAGGCCACGGAGAAGGAACTCGATCGCCTCCGCAAGGAGCAGCTGGCAGCAGCGGCCGCAAACCTCGTGAGTACCGCCAAGGATGCCGCTGGTGTTCGGGTTGTAGCTCACGACGCCGGCCAGGTGGGCGGAGCCGACGATCTGCGTAACCTTGCCCTCGATCTGCGCAATCGCCTCGGTTCGGAAGCCTCCACCGTCGCTGTTGCGGGTGTGAGCAATGACCGGCCCGTCATTCTGGTCGCTACCAACGAGGCGGCCCGTGAAGCAGGCGTCAAGGCAGGCGTGCTTGTCCGCTTGGCTGCGGGAATCCTCGGTGGCGGCGGTGGCGGCAAGGACGACGTCGCCCAAGGCGGCGGCACCGACGCTGGGAAGGTCTCCGAGGCCCTCACAGCAGTGGTGGATGCGATAGCCAAGCGCTGACGGTGAATTCCAGTACTGACAGCGGCGTCTACCCCCAGGGCATCAAGCTGGGGGTAGACGTCGGTACCGTCCGGGTTGGTCTGGCCATTTGTGATCCCGACGGGATTTTGGCCACGCCGTTCAAGACGGTAAGCCGGGACAGCAAGAAAAACTCCGATGTTCGCGTAGTGGTCAAGCACGCGGCGGAGTTGCCGGCGGTCCAGATTTTCGTGGGTCTTCCTCGAACCATGAAAGGTGAGGAACGCGCCTCTGCGCAGATGGCCATGGACTACGCGGACCTTATTAGCAATGAGCTTCTACGCGCGGGTTTGGACATTCCCGTAAACCTTGTGGATGAGCGACTTTCCACTGTTACGGCACACCGCAACCTGCACGAAGCTGGCATGAGTAGCAAGAACCACCGTAAAGTGGTTGATCAGGTTGCCGCTGCTGGAATACTTCAGCACGCAATCGACATGCAAAAAGCCAGAGGAACGGACGTTGGCCGCCGAGTGCAGGCACCGGCGCAGTCCGAGAAACCCAGCAGTGCCCCAACGCTGCGGGCTGCCTCCGGCCGTGAATCCGATTCTTCTAAGAGGGGACTGCAACTGTGAGCCCGGTCAACAACGACCCCTCCAGCGGTACCGCCGGCGGCGGTATGTCGCTAACCCGCAAAGAGCTGCGGGCGCGTGAACGATTCCTCGCCACGCAGAACCACAATGTGGTACCCGTTCCTGAAGCGACTCCGGGAGAGGCTGCTCCCTCAACGGAAGTTGAGCCGGAATTGCCCCGACCAGTCCCGGCCGTTCAGCCTGCGCCCGTGACGCCCCCCACGCCAGTCGCACCCCCAACACCGGTGGCCCCCCCGACTCCTCTGGCACCCCCAACCTCCGCGATCGAATCCGGGCACAAGAGCCCGGCCCAGCCGGAGGCTCCTGCCGAGGCACCCGACGACGCAGAGGTGCACGCAGCTCAGGTACTTGGTGAGCCGGGAGGTCATCACGAGGACCTGCACGACGAAGAAGTCCACACCCACGAGGCCAATGAACACGATCTCAGTGATCCCAACCTCAGTGAACACGCTGCCGTTGATCACGGTGAGTTTCACGACGCTCACAACCAGCACGAGTTCGCGGCGCATGATGACCACTACCAGCTGGACATCCATGAAGAACTTCACGATGACGTTCATCTTCATGATGAGCACCACCATGACTTGATTGCCCCCGTTGCAAGTCCGGCGTCCAAGGCCGCCGCGAAAAAGGCCCGCCGCCGTCGTCGTGTCCTGGCCCTCCTGATCACGCTGGGTGTCTTCGTCGCCGCCATCGCCATCGGTGCGCAGTTCCTGAAGCCCTTGCTGGGCATGGATAGGGTTACCGACTACCCGGGGCCGGGAACGGGATCGGTGAACATAACCGTAGCCCAGGGGTCCGGACCCAAGGCCGTCGCCAATGAGCTTGTTCAAAAACGCGTGATCGCTGACGCTGATGCTTTCGTCCAGGAATTCCTGAGTGATGGCGGGGAGCTGTCTCCCGGCGACTTCACGTTCCGCACGGAAATGAAGAACTCTGATGCTGTGGCGGTTCTCGTCAACAAGGACGCCGGGAAGGTCATGTACTTCGCGCTGAACGCGGGCCTGCGCATCAATGAGTCGTTGGAGGCCATTTCCAAGGGTTCGGGCATTCCGGTGCAAGAGCTCAACACCTTGAACCAGGCACCGGCCCAGTTCGGAGTTCCTGCCAAGGCCAAGAACCTGGAGGGTTTCCTTGCCCCGGGCGAATACCGATTCGAGCTGGGTACGCCCGCTAAGGACATCATCCAGAAGTTGGTAACCACCACCCTTGATGAACTCAAAGCCCAAGGAGTTACTGACCCCGCCAAGCAGTACGACACCGTAACCATCGCCAGCATCGTGCAGGCTGAAGGCGGGCAAGCGGACTACGGGAACGTGGCTGGCGCCATTTACAACAGGCTCAAGCCCAACAACATTGAGACCAGCGGACTCATCCAATCCGATGCCACTGTCACGTATGGCCTGGGCAAGAAGTCGTTCCACCTCACCGAGGAAGAAAAGGCCGACAAGTCCAACGCCTACAACACGTACGCCAATGTCGGGCTGCCGGTAGGACCCATTGGTTCGCCGGGAAAGACAGCGATCGATGCTGCAGCCAAGCCGACACAGAATGAGTACCTCTACTGGGTGACCATCAACTTGGACACCAAGGAGACGAAGTTCTCCAAGACACTGGCGGAGCACAACACCTATGTTGAGCAGTACAACGCGTGGTGCCAGGCCAACGCGGGACGGTGTGTGTGAGTCGTCGCGCCGCAGTCCTCGGGCACCCGATCTCACATTCGAAATCTCCGGCACTGCACTCTGCTGCCTACGCCAAGTTGGGCGTGGATATCGCATACTCGGCGATCGACGTCACTGTGGAACAGCTTCCGTCGTTCATGGACTCGCTCCGCGGGGATGACGCTTGGTGTGGCCTTTCGGTGACCATGCCGCTGAAGTCGGCCATGGTCAAAGAAGTGGACGAAGTCCGCGGTGCCGGCGCCCATCTGGGCGTTATCAACACGGTGGTTTTCGAGCACGACGACGGACAGGTCCGACGGGTGGGCTACAACACTGATGTTGCGGGCATAGTTGAAGCGGTCCGCTACGCCGGCGTCGTTGCCGCACCCCATGCAGCGATCCTTGGTGGTGGTGGCACCTCGGCTGCGGCTATCGCCGCTGTGCACGAACTTGGTGCCCGTCACGTGGACGTCTTCGTTCGCGACGCGGGACGTGCAGGTGATGCGGAAGCCGCCGCGGCCGCCGTCGGCATTTCCCTGGCCGTCCGACCCCTGACGGAAGCGGCAACAGCTGTGGCTGGCACGGACCTGGTCATCTCCACGTTTCCACCTCGTGCCGCGGATTCCTTGGCGGAGGAGCTTGCGGCGTTGCCCGGCACCGGGGCCGGAGTCCTGCTGGACGTCGCCTACGATCCTTGGCCCAGCCGCCTCGCGGAAGTGTGGCATGGCCACGGAGGAGCGGTGGTTCCGGGGCTGGAGATGCTGCTGTATCAGGCGGCCGAACAGATCAGGCGCTTCAGCGGCTGTGACGTTGAAGCCGCCGTCATAGATGTGATGTGCGACTCAGTCGGGCTTCCCCGGCGAGTGTTCTAGAAGCCTTACATGGCAGGATTGGTTATATGTTGCGTTGGTTGACTGCCGGTGAATCCCATGGTCCGGCCCTGATCGGAATTGTTGAAGGCGTACCTGCCGGTGTTGAACTCACCAGCGGGCAGATTCGTGACGCGTTGGCGCGTCGGCGCCTGGGCTATGGACGTGGTGCCCGCATGAAGTTTGAGCAGGACGAGGTCACCATCATGGGTGGCGTCCGTCATGGACTTACCCAGGGAGGCCCTGTGGCCATCCAGGTTGGCAACACAGAGTGGCCCAAATGGGAGCAGATCATGGCTGCTGATCCCGTGGACCCTGAGATCCTCGCCGACCAAGCCCGCAATGCACCTCTGACGCGTCCGCGCCCGGGACACGCCGATTTCACGGGCATGCAGAAGTACGGATTCGACGAAGCCCGTCCGGTCCTTGAGCGTGCCAGCGCACGCGAGACCGCCACACGCGTGGCCCTTGGCACCGTCGCTGCGCAGTTCTTGAAGCAACTGGGCATCGAATTGGTAAGCCATACCGTTTCCATTGCCAGCGTGACCGTTCCTGAAGGCCGGCCTTTGCCGTCGCCGAACGACGTCATTGCCCTCGACGCCGACCCCTTGCGTTGTTTTGACAGGGAGACGTCCAATGCGATGGTGGCCGAGGTGGACGCCGCCCACAAGGAAGGTGAAACCCTTGGTGGCGTGGTAGAGGTCCTGGCATATGGGCTTCCCCCTGGACTCGGCAGCTACGTCCACTGGGATCGTCGCCTCGACTCACGCCTCGCGGCCGCCCTCATGGGTATCCAGGCCATTAAGGGTGTAGAAGTGGGCGACGGCTTCCTTACGGCCGCACGCCGTGGATCTGCTGCCCACGATGAGATCCTCAAGGACGGGAATGGCAAGATCGTTCGCCAGACCAACCGGGCCGGTGGCATCGAAGGTGGCATGAGCATCGGTGAGGTTCTTCGTGTTCGGGCTGCCATGAAACCGATTGCGACCGTCCCACGTGCACTTCGGACCGTTGATGTCAGCACCGGGGAGCCTGCCAAGGCACACCACCAGCGTTCAGATGTTTGCGCGGTTCCGGCAGCCGGAGTTGTGGCCGAGGCAATGGTGGCATTGGTTCTCGCCGAGGCTGTCGCCGAGAAGTTCGGTGGCGACTCCGTCGCGGAGACCCAGCGGAACCTGCAGGGTTACCTTGATAGCATTCCGGCCACCCTGGACTCGGTCGGCCGGTAGTGGTTCGCGCTATCCCGGATGGCCGCCCCGTTGTTCTCGTGGGTCCCATGGCCGTCGGAAAATCGGCGATCGGCCAGCAACTGGCCCACCAACTCCGTGTCCCGTTCGTGGACACGGACGCAGTGGTGGTAGCTGCCCACGGCAGCATCGCAGATATTTTCGCCGGCAGGGGAGAGCACGCCTTCCGCGAGATTGAAGCGCGGGCAGTGGCGAAGGCCATCGAGTCTGCCAAGGCAGAGCCAGCCATCATTTCCCTGGGAGGTGGCGCTGTGCTTGACTCCGGGACCCAGCAGTTGCTGGGGGAGTGCACCGTTGTCTATCTGGAATGCGATGCGGAAACCGTCGCAGACAGGATTGCGCGGAACACCGGGAGGCCGTTGCTGCAGGGTGACGCCATGACCCGTTGGGAAGCGTTGTTTGCCACCAGACGTCCCGTCTATGAGCGTCTCGCGGACATTGTCATGGATGTCCGTTCCGGATCCGTGGCAGAAATCGGCCTCCAGTTGGAGGAGCGGCTGCTCGAGCATGCAGCCTTGAAAGAGGAAGTTGAAAAGTGAGCAACGAAGCAACTGTCATCAAGGTGACCGGCCAGTCGGTTAATGAGAACTACGACGTCGTGGTGGGCCGCGGGCTGTTGGACACCCTGCCTGCGAAGCTTGGCGAACGAGTACGACGAGTTCTGGTGATCCACCCGCGGGCCCTCCGCCTGACCGGCGATACCGTCCGTGACGAGCTGGAGGCGGCAGGTTTCACGGCACTCACGGCCGAAATCCCGGATGCTGAAGAGGGCAAGCACATTCAGGTTGCGGCGTTCTGTTGGCAAGTGCTGGGCCAGAACGATTTCACGCGGTCAGACGCCATCGTGGCGGTTGGCGGCGGCGCTGTAACGGACCTCGCCGGCTTCGTGGCAGCCACGTGGCTCCGTGGCGTCAAAGTCATCCACATGCCCACGAGCTTGCTGGGCATGGTGGACGCCTCAGTGGGTGGCAAGACCGGCATCAACACAGCTGAAGGAAAAAACCTTGTGGGTTCCTTCCACCCCCCTGCCGCAGTCCTGGCAGATTTGGACACGCTCCAGACCCTGCCGAAGAACGAGCTCATTTCCGGAATGGCTGAGGTCATCAAGTGCGGCTTCATCGCTGATCCGGCAATCCTCGACCTCGTGGAAAAGAACACCGACGCAGTAATGGATCCCGGATCCGATGTAGTTCGGGAGCTCATTGAACGCGCGATTTCCGTGAAGGCTGAAGTCGTTTCCCAGGACCTCAAGGAATCCGGCCTCCGTGAAATCCTGAATTATGGACACACGCTGGGCCACGCCATCGAGCTCGTGGAACGCTACTCATGGCGCCACGGCGCGGCCGTTTCCGTGGGAATGATGTTCGCTGCCGAGTTGTCGCGAAGCGTCGGGCGTTTGTCCGATGCTGACGCAGACCGACACCGCACCATCCTGGAGAGCCTGGGGCTCCCCATCACGTACCGCAGGGACCGCTGGCAGGGTCTTCTGGATGGAATGCGCCGAGACAAGAAGTCCCGTGGCGATCTTCTCCGGTTCGTTGTCCTTGATGGCGTTGCCAAGCCGGGCATCCTGGAGGTCCCTGACACGTCGCTTCTGTTTGCCGCCTACCAGGAGATCGCATCATGACCGTCACTCTTCGTGAAGGCGTCAGTGACTGGCCTACTGCCGGCTTCCCCGGAGTCCGGATGAACCCGGACACTTTGCTTCCTGTGGTTGTCAACGAGGATGTCATGGAGACTGCCCTCGCGGCCTCGGAAGACCCAGCGGATCGCATTATGGCCCTATTGCTGGACAACCAGCCCAACGAGGCGGCCGAGCTGTTGGCCGAGGCTCGCTACAAGGATCCGGAGTCCTTCCGGTTGAGGATTTTTGAAGCGGAAGTACACCGGGCAACCAACCGGCTGGACCGGGCCGTGCAGTTGTTCAGGCATCTGTTGCAGGATGTCCAGGGCAGCTCCAAGGAAGCGATCGTGCACCAGTATCTGGGCAGGGCATATTTCGTCAGCGGCAATGCGCTGGCGGCGTCCGAGGAATTCGCAAAGGCGCTGGACCTGCGGGTAGCCATGGCTGCCGATGCGGCGTTGATCTACTCTTCCGCTGTTGCCCTGCAGAGGGCCCGGAACGTACTTGAACTGGCTTCCTGAAGGCCCGGGCAACGCAGCTCGCAAGCCGTAGCCGTATTTGCCGGTAGAATGGTTCTTGGATTTTTGATAAATACGCGCTGGCGGGCCGTTTGGCATGCCTGCTTGGCATAGGCAAACTGGCAGCTTGAACCAGTGAGAGAAACCAGAGGATACGAGTGGCAACCACAAACGACATCAAGAACGGGACCGTACTGAAGCTCGAGGGCCAGCTCTGGAACATCATTGAGTTCCAGCACGTCAAGCCGGGCAAGGGTGGCGCCTTCGTTCGCACCAAGATGCGCAACGTCATGTCCGGCAAGGTGGTCGACAAGACCTTCAACGCCGGGCTGAAGATCGAAACCGCAACGGTTGACCGCCGTGACTACCAGTACCTGTACCAGGACGGCGAAGATTTCGTCTTCATGGACACTCAGGACTACGACCAGATCACCGTTTCCGGCGCCACCGTAGGCGACGCCACCAATTTCATGCTCGAGAACCAGATGGTCAACATTGCCATCCATGAGGGCACGCCGCTGTACATCGAACTGCCCCCGAGCGTTGTCCTCGAAATCACCTACACGGAGCCGGGCCTTCAGGGCGACCGTTCCTCGGCAGGCACCAAGCCCGCAACTGTGGAGACTGGCTACGAAATCCAGGTCCCGCTGTTCGTTGAGCAGGGCACCAAGGTCAAGGTAGACACCCGCGATGGCAGCTACCTGGGCCGGGTCAACGACTAGTGAGCGCACGCGGTAAAGCCCGTAGCAGGGCGCTCGAAGTACTTTTCGAGGCGGAGCAGCGCTCCGTTTCGGCTTTCGACGCGATGACAGCGCGCCGGGAGAAGACCGATCTTGTTATCAACCCGTACACGGTGGAAATCGTGGAGGGTGTTGTTTCCATGCAGGCAACCATCGATGAGTTCCTGGCGACCTACGCCCAGGGCTGGACGTTGGAGCGGATGCCGTCCGTGGACCGCATCATCCTTCGTATCGGCGCTTGGGAACTTCTCTACAATGACGAAGTTCCGGACGGCGTAGCTGTCAGCGAAGCTGTGGCCCTTGCCAAGACGATGTCCACGGACGAGTCACCGGCTTTCATCAATGGGCTGCTCGGCCGTTTGCAGAAGCTCAAACCTTCACTTCTTGCTTAGCCATTCACGACATAAAGGACCCGCACCCCTGGGATGCGGGTCCTTTTTTGCGTTATCTGCAGGTCCTTTTGCGCTATTGAAGAACCGCCGCCCTGAGGGAGGGGATGCTGCGCAGATGCTCCAGTTCATCGTGCTGGTGAACGTGGACGTCGCGGCCGCTGAGGATCCGCTGCCGGGTGAACGCCAAAGCAGTGGCGCCTTTGATAAACGATTTCATCTGGTTCCCGCGACCGCGCGAGGACGCCCAGCGAACAGCCTGCCGCCTGCCTCGCGACGTTGCCAGCATCTCCACTTCAGCGGGCGTGAACCAGCCTGCCCGGGCATACTCGAGAAGCCGTTGGCGGGTGAGTTTTCCTTCCGCGACGCGGAGAAGGATGATACCTGCAGCAGCGACCAGGAAGATCGGCACCTGGACCACGAAGTACTCCACCAGGAAGTTCTGTCCCATGCTGTTCCAGCGGTTATGCAGGAAGATCGCTGGCAGCAAACCGATAAAGAACGCAAGGACCGCGTACCCCGAGTGCCATTTCCGGGCTGCGAAGCCCATGATCAGCCCGGTTGTCCCTGTGAACACCGCGTGGGCGAACGGAGACATGACGCCGCGGAGGATGAAGATTCGGATCAAGTCAGTCCCTGGATCGGTGGAGGAGGCTATTTCGCGGCCAAAGTAGAGGATGTTCTCCGTGAAGGCGAAGCCGGCGGCAATGGTGAAGGCGAAAACGACACCGTCAACAGGTCCATCAAAGTATTTTCGGGCTGCCAGGATCAGAACCAACAACCCCAGTGACTTGGTGAACTCTTCCACGATGGGTGCCTGGACGGTGGCCATGAAGTAGGTGAAAGCCTCTTCGCTGGAGGTTGGTGCTGCAAGTGCGAAGAGCGGCTGGATAAGCAAGGTCCCGGCAATGGAAACCGCGGCACCCCACGTGAACGCGAACCACAAGAGCCTCTTTGGCTCGGGCTCCCAGCGATCGATCAGGCGTACCGTCAACAGCACCACGGACAGTGGAATAAGGGAGGCGATGAAGCCGATCACGAAACCGGCAATGCCCGTATTGCCCAGCAGGAACGGCACCACCAGCAACAGGCTGCCGAGAACCAGGACGGTTCCCACAATGAGTAGGGGAAGCATGCCCCAGGACCCGCGAACTGGTGGCGCGGGTGGCACCGCCCAGGTTTGCCCGGGGAGGGACGTCGGATTACCGGGAGCCGGTTGATAGTTCCCCGGCTGCACACGGCCGATCCAGGTGGGGTTGGCACCAGGTTCCAGATATGGTCGCGGATAGTGCTGGCCGTGGTGGTTCATGGTCATGGGCAAGAGCCTATTCCACAGCACGGAGTGTGAGCTTAAACTCACGGTTCGCTGCTGCCGCCGGTGAGGTGGGAAAGAGGCGCTGTGGTAGCTTTGAAAAGCAAATATTCCTTTTTTAATTCCGTCCCGTGAGGCGGGGAAAGGGGAGACGAGCGATGACTGAAGTCACTTCAGCGCACGTGCCGTCGCGGGTTGTTCTCAATCAGGCGGACATTGATCGTGCGCTCACTCGTATCGCCCACGAGATCCTTGAAGCCAATAAAGGCTCCCAGGACCTGGTTCTGTTGGGCATTCCCAGCCGCGGCTACCCTCTGGCCGTGCGGCTTGCCAACAAGATTGCAGCGGCCGACCCCACGGTGAACGCCGAGACGATGGTCGGCCAGCTGGATGTCACTATGTTCCGCGACGATCTCTCCCACCAGCCCACGCGGCCCCCACGCCACACGCGGCTCCCGTTGTCCGGGATAGACAATAAGGTTGTTGTCCTGATCGACGACGTCCTTTATTCGGGCCGGACCATTCGCGCCGCTTTGGACGCTTTGGTTGACCTCGGCCGCCCGCGGATTGTCCGCTTGGCTGTGCTGGTGGATCGGGGACATCGCGAGCTTCCCATCCGTGCCGACCACGTGGGCAAGAACCTGCCTACTTCCTCATCTGAAAAAGTCCGGGTCCACCTCGAGGAGATTGACTCCGTGGACGGCGTGCCCGTCAACGAAGTAGTTATTGAGGCGGGCAAGTGAAGCACCTCCTTTCCACCGAAAACCTCAGTCTTTTCGACGCCATTCGTGTTCTGGACACGGCTGAGGAAATGTCCGCAGTCGGCGAGCGTGAAGTGAAGAAATTACCGGCACTGCGCGGCCGTACCGTGGTTAACCTTTTCTTCGAAGACTCCACGCGTACCCGTATTTCCTTTGAAGCCGCAGCCAAACGCCTGTCAGCCGATGTCATCAACTTCGCCGCCAAGGGGTCCTCGGTTTCCAAAGGGGAATCCCTTAAGGACACGGCACAGACACTCGCAGCCATGGGGGCGGACGCCGTCGTCATCCGCCACTGGGCTTCCGGCGCGCCGCATCGGCTCGCTGCCACTGACTGGATTGACGCAGCTGTCATCAATGCCGGCGACGGCACCCACGAGCACCCTACTCAGGCGCTCTTGGACGCGTTCACCATGCGTCGGCATTGGTCCCAGGTCAACGGCATGGAATCCACGGGAGCGGACCTCAAGGGCATGCGGGTAGCAATTGCCGGGGACGTCCTGCACTCTCGTGTCGCCCGGTCCAACGTTTGGCTGCTCAAGACCCTAGGCGCCGAGGTCACCCTGGTGGCGCCGCCAACTCTGCTGCCCATCGGCGTCGAGCACTGGCCATGCAAGGTCAGTTACAACCTGGACGAGACGCTGGAAGCCGGCATCGACGCCATGATGATGCTGCGTGTCCAGGGTGAACGCATGAATGCGTCGTTCTTTCCCTCGACCCGCGAGTACTCGCGCCGCTGGGGTTTTGACGACGCCCGGCTCCGAACGCTGGACGATCTCGGCATGAAAGACACCATCATCATGCATCCCGGCCCCATGAACCGGGGGTTGGAGATATCTTCTGCCGCCGCAGATTCGCCGCGTTCCACCGTGCTCGCACAGGTGCGGAACGGTGTCTCGGTCAGAATGGCCGCCCTTTACCTGCTGCTCTCGGGGGACTCCCGCGAAGCCGCCCCGAACGTAAGCCAGCCCAGCAAGGAGACCAACTGATGGCCGAGAACACTTACCTGATTCGTGGGGCCGCCATCCTCGGTGGCGAAGCTGAAGACCTCTTGATCCGTGACGGCGTTATCGAAGCACGCGGCAAAGACCTCTCCCATGACGACGCAACCGTCATCGATGCCCAGGGCCTCGTCGCCCTGCCTGGCATGGTGGATGTTCACACCCACTTGCGCGAACCCGGCCGCGAAGATGCCGAAACGGTGGAAACCGGTACCCGGGCCGCTGCGCTTGGTGGCTTCACGGCGGTTCACGCCATGGCCAACAGCAACCCCGTGGCAGACACTGCGGGCGTCGTGGAGCAGGTTCACAGCCTGGGCCGGGCGTCAGGCTGGGTGGATGTGCGTCCTGTCGGTGCAGTGACGGTGGGCTTGGCGGGGGAGCGGCTCGCCGAGCTGGGGGCCATGGCGGATTCCCGCGCCCAGGTCCGTATGTTCTCCGACGACGGCATCTGCGTCCACGACCCCGTCCTCATGCGCCGGGCTTTGGAATACGTCAAAGCGTTCGACGGCGTGGTGGCCCAGCACGCGCAGGAGCCGCGCCTTACCGCTGGCGCACAGATGAACGAAGGTGCTGTTTCCGCGGTGCTGGGACTCACGGGCTGGCCGGCTGTTGCCGAGGAAAGCATCATCGCCCGCGATGTCCTGCTTGCCCAGCATGTTGGTTCCCGCCTCCACGTGTGCCACGTTTCCACGGCGGGATCCGTGGAAATCGTGCGCTGGGCGAAGGCGCGTGGAATCAACGTCACTGCCGAGGTTACCCCGCACCACCTGCTTCTCACCGATGAGCTGGTCCGCAGCTACGACCCCGTGTACAAAGTCAACCCGCCGCTGCGTACCGACGCTGACGTTCAAGCGCTCCGCGAGGGCTTGGCAGACGGCACCATCGACGTCGTGGGGACCGATCACGCTCCGCACCCCAGCGAGCACAAGGAATGCGAATGGGCGCAGGCAGCCATGGGCATGACCGGCCTTGAAACCGCCCTGTCTGTGGTTCAGGAGACCATGATCGAAACCGGCCTCATGACTTGGGCCGACTTCGCCAGGGTTACCTCGTTCACGCCGGCAGTCATTGGCCGAGTGGCCGATCAGGGCCGTCCGCTTGAGGTTGGTGAGCCTGCCAACGTCATCCTGGTGGACCCGGCTGCGCGTTGGACCGTTGACCCCCATAAAATGGCAACCATGGGCCGCAATTCACCGTTCAAGGGCAAAGAGCTGCCCGGATCCGTGGTGGCAACCTTCTTCAAGGGCCACCCAACCGTCCTCGACGGACAGCTCAACACGCCGTACAGGTACCCGGCAGTCAGCAGCAACTAATGGACAACCAAACACTGACCGTGCTCATCACGGTGCCGCTGATCGTCGTCATCCTGGCGATGATCTGGCTGGGGTGGCGCAACCGGCTGAGGCGACAAGCCGACGTCGAACGCCTTCCCGAGGTGCCGGAGCAGCTGACACCGGCAACGGTGGTCGCGGACGGCCAATACGTGGCCACCACCACGGCGGGTGACTGGCTGGACCGGATCGCAGTGCAGGGCATGGGCATCCGGACCAATGCGGAACTGAGCATCCACGCTGAAGGCGTGTTGTTCGACCGATCCGGTGCCGCCCCCGTGTTCATCCCGCGCTCCGCCCTGGTGGACAGCCGCGAAGCCAACGGCATGGCCGGGAAATTTGTCGAAAAGGACGGACTTCTGGTCGTCAATTGGAAACTTGGTGACCGGGAACTCGACACCGGGTTCCGTTCCAGGCACGCAACCGACAAGCAGCTCCTCCTCGAAGCCCTCCAAGAATTGATCTCCGCAGCCCCTCAGGCAGATGCCGATAGTGGAAAGTAATAAAGTGACGGATAGTAAAGCAGCCACCACAACCACCCCCTCAGCAGCAGTACTCGTGCTCGAAGACGGCCGCATGTTCCGCGGTCGCAGCTACGGAGCGCAGGGAACCGCTCTTGGTGAGGCCGTCTTCGCCACCGGCATGACCGGCTACCAGGAGACCATCACCGACCCCTCCTACGCCCGCCAGCTGGTGGTCCAGACTGCACCGCACATCGGCAACACCGGCGTCAACAGCGAAGACGCTGAGTCCCGCCGCATCTGGGTGGCCGGGTACATTGTGCGTGACGCCGCCCGCCGCCCCTCAAACTGGCGGTCCGAACGAAGCCTCGATGATGAATTGGTGGAGCAGGGGATCGTTGGCATCCAGGGCGTCGACACACGTGCCATCACCCGCCACCTTCGCGAGCACAAGACAATGCGCGCAGGTATCTTCTCCGGCGATGCCGCGCAGGCCACCGACAAGGAACTGCTGGACGCTGTCCTGGCCAGTGCGCCTATGGAAGGCGCGGCGCTGGCTGAGGAAGTCTCCATTGACGAGGCCTACGTCGTGGAGCCCAAGGACCATGGCTGGGAAGGCGAGCCGCGCTTCTCCATCGCAGCCGTCGACCTTGGTATCAAGGCGATGACTCCGGTGCGCTTCGCTGAGCGCGGTGTGCGCGTGCACGTACTGCCGGCCACTTCCACTCTGGAGGACGTCAATGCGGTCAAGCCGGACGGCTTCTTCATGTCCAACGGACCCGGCGACCCCGCCACGGCAGACCACCAGGTTTCCCTCCTGCGCTCGGTGCTGGACGAGAAACTCCCGTACTTCGGCATCTGCTTCGGTAACCAGATTCTGGGACGAGCCTTGGGCTTCGGCACCTACAAGCTCCGTTACGGCCACCGGGGCATCAACCAGCCGGTCATGGACCGTCGGACGGGCAAGGTGGAAATCACCTCGCAGAACCACGGCTTCGCTGTGGACGCGCCGCTGAACGGTTCCACCGTGGCGCCGGAAGAACGCTTCGGTCGTGTGGAAGTCAGCCACGTTTCGTTGAACGACGACGTCGTTGAAGGACTCGCCTGCCTCGACATCCCGGCGTTCTCGGTCCAGTACCACCCCGAAGCTGCGGCCGGACCGCACGATGCTGCCTACCTCTTCGACCGTTTCATCGACCTCATGGCCGATACCAAGTCCAAGGCCACAGGCGCCAACTCCACCGAATCCAAGACTGAGGACAAGAAGTAATGCCCAAGCGTACAGATCTCAAGAGCGTCCTGGTCATCGGTTCCGGCCCGATCGTCATCGGCCAGGCGGCCGAGTTCGACTACTCCGGCACCCAAGCCCTCCGCGTCCTCAAAGAGGAGGGCCTGCGGGTCATCCTCGTGAACTCCAATCCGGCCACCATCATGACGGACCCCGAGTTCGCCGATGCCACCTATGTTGAGCCCATCACCCCGGAGGTGGTGGAGAAGATCATCGCCAAGGAGCGTCCGGACGCCATATTGCCCACACTCGGTGGCCAGACGGCATTGAACACGGCCATCGCGCTGGACAAGAACGGTGTGCTGGAGAAGTACAACGTGGAACTCATTGGCGCGAACATTGCTGCCATTGAGCTCGGGGAAGACCGCGAGAAGTTCAAGGGCGTCGTGGAGCGCTGTGGTGCCGAGTCCGCGCGGAGCCACATCATCCACACCATGGAAGAGGCATTCGCTGCTGCGGAAGACCTCGGCTACCCGATGGTGGTCCGTCCTTCCTTCACCATGGGTGGCCTGGGCTCGGGCCTGGCGTACAACGAGGACGACCTCCGCCGCATCGTTGGCCAGGGCCTCCAGTACAGCCCCACCACCGAGGTGCTGCTCGAAGAGAGCATCCTCGGCTGGAAGGAATACGAGCTTGAGATGATGCGCGACAAGAACGACAACGTCGTTGTTGTTTGCTCCATCGAGAACTTCGACCCCGTGGGCGTCCACACCGGCGACTCCATCACTGTTGCTCCGGCGCTGACCCTCACGGACCGCGAGTACCAGAAGCTGCGCGACGTCTCCATCGCCGTTATCCGCGAAGTCGGCGTGGACACCGGTGGCTGCAACATCCAGTTCGCCATCGACCCCGCCACGGGCCGCGTAGTGGTCATTGAAATGAACCCGCGCGTATCCCGTTCCTCCGCGCTGGCATCCAAGGCAACGGGCTTCGCCATTGCCAAGATCGCAACCAAGCTCTCCCTCGGTTACACACTGGACGAGATTCCGAACGACATTACCCAGAAGACGCCGGCCTCCTTCGAGCCCACGTTGGACTACGTAGTGGTCAAGGTTCCGCGTTTCGCCTTCGAGAAGTTCCCGGCAGCCGACAACACGCTCACCACCACCATGAAGTCCGTTGGCGAAGCCATGGCCATGGGTCGCAACTTCACCGAAGCCCTGCAGAAGGCCCTTCGCTCCCTGGAACAGAAGGGTTCGCAGCTGGACTTCAGCTCTGTCCCGGAGTACGAGGTTGCCGAGCTCATCGAGAAGGCCAAGCGCCCCACGACGGACCGCCTGCACCAGGTGCAGCGCGCGCTCTTGGGCGGCGCCACGGTGGAAGACCTTTTCGAAGCAACCAAGATCGACCCCTGGTTCCTGGACCAGCTGCAGCTCCTCAACGAGACCGCGCAGGAGATCCGCAAGGCGGGCGTGCTCACCGAGGAAATGCTGCGCAACGCCAAGCGCCACGGCTTCTCCGACGAGCAGATCGGTGCCTTGACGCACAACAACGAGGCAGTGGTCCGCGGCGTTCGCCAGGCCTTGGGCATTCGTCCGGTCTACAAGACAGTGGACACCTGTGCTGCTGAGTTTGCCGCGTACACCCCCTACCACTACTCGTCCTATGACGAAGAAGATGAGGTAGGCCTGCACGCCAAGCCCTCCGTCATCATCCTGGGTTCAGGGCCCAACCGCATCGGACAGGGCATCGAGTTCGACTACTCCTGCGTGCACGCCTCCATGGCGCTCCGCAAAGCCGGCTACGAAACCGTCATGGTCAACTGCAACCCCGAGACCGTCTCCACGGACTACGACGTTTCCACGCGCCTTTACTTCGAGCCGCTGACCCTTGAGGACGTCCTCGAAGTCATCGCTGCTGAAGAGCGCACCGGTGGCGTCATGGGTGTCTTCGTGCAGCTCGGTGGCCAGACTCCGCTGAAGCTCGCACAGCAGCTCGCCGACGCCGGTGTTCCGATCCTGGGCACGTCGCCGGAAGCAATCGACCTCGCTGAGCACCGCGGCGCCTTCGCCCGAGTCCTGGACGAAGCCGGCCTGACCTCCCCGAAGAACGGCACTGCCGTTTCCTTCGAGGACGCCAAGAAGATCGCTGACGAAATCGGTTATCCGGTGCTGGTCCGTCCGTCCTACGTTCTGGGCGGCCGTGGCATGGAGATCGTCTACGACGAAGCAAACCTCTCCCGCTACATCGCAAACGCCACGGAAATCACCACGGACCACCCGGTGCTGATTGACCGCTTCCTCGAAGACGCGGTTGAAATTGACGTCGATGCACTCTTTGATGGCACTGACATGTACCTCGGCGGCATCATGGAACACATCGAAGAAGCCGGCATCCACTCCGGCGACTCCGCTTGCGTTCTTCCTCCGATTACCTTGGGCAATAACGTGATCGAGCGCGTGCGCACGGCAACCCGGGCCATTGCCGAGGGCGTGGGTGTCCGCGGCCTCATCAACATCCAGTTCGCACTGGCTTCCGACGTCTTGTACGTCCTCGAAGCCAACCCGCGCGCCTCCCGCACGGTTCCGTTCGTCTCCAAGGCAACGGGTGTGCAGATGGCCAAGGCAGCTGCCCTCATCGGTACGGGCGTGACCATCAACCAGCTCCGCGGCGCCTACAAGATGCTGCCGGAAGCCGGTGACGGTTCCACCCTTCCCTTGGACGCCCCGGTTGCCGTCAAGGAGGCGGTCCTTCCGTTCAGCCGCTTCCGTACTCCTGAAGGCAAGGTAGTAGATTCCCTGCTTGGCCCGGAAATGCGCTCCACCGGCGAAGTAATGGGCATCGACAAACACTTCGACACCGCCTTCGCCAAGAGCCAGGCCGCTGCGAACAACGCGTTGCCCACCGAAGGCAAGATCTTCGTCTCGGTAGCCAACCGTGACAAGCGCTCAGTAATCATGGGCGTCAAGCGCCTGTCGGACCTGGGCTTCGAGATCGTCTCCACCGGTGGCACGGCTGATGTCCTGCGGCGCAACGGCATCCAAGCGACTCCGGTCCGCAAGGTGGCCGAGGGAAGCAGCGCTGAAGGCGAAGGCACCATTGCGGATCTGGTCATCGCCGGCGAGATCGACATGGTCTTCAACACGCCATCCGGCGGCGAAGCCCGCAGCGACGGATACGAACTCCGTGCCGCGGCAACGTCCATCGGCATTCCCTGCATCACCACCGTTGCCGAGTTCAATGCAGCAGTGCAAGCCATTGAGGCGCTTCGCACCTACGAATGGTCCGTGACCAGCCTGCAGGAGCACGCAGCCAACCTGGCAGCCGCAATGGAAGCAGCCAATGCCTGAGTCTGCTTCACCACAGCTAGAGCTGCAGCCGGCCTGGGAGTCGTTCGGCTCCCGGCTGGCTGCAGCCATGGCCTCACGCGGTCCGTTGTGTGTCGGAATCGATCCGCACCCGCAGCTTTTGTCTGACTGGGGATTGACCGACGACGCCGCGGGACTGGAGCGCTTTTCGCTGACGGTGGTGGAGGCCGTGGCTTCCCTCGCTGCCGCGGTCAAGCCGCAGGTGGCACTCTATGAGCGTCACGGCTCCGCCGGCATGGCAGTCTTGGAGCGCACCCTGGCCGCCTGCACGGAGTCAGGCGTGCTCAGTATTGCCGATGCCAAGCGCGGGGACATTGGTTCCACCATGGCGGCGTATGCGGATGCCTGGCTGCGGGATGGTTCGTCCTTGGCGGCTGACTCCGTGACGCTGAGCCCGTACCTTGGCTTTGAGTCGCTGCGCCCGGCTTTGGATCTTGCTGCTCAATACGGCAGGGGAGTGTTTGTGCTTGCACTGACATCGAACCCTGAAGGAAAGTCCGTCCAGCATGTCGGCGGAGGCGACTCCGTGGCGCGCAGGATTGTGGCGTCGGCTGCAGTGGAGAACCAGCGGTACGAGGGTTCCCTTGGTTCGGTCGGCTTGGTTGTTGGAGCCACTATCGGTTCCGCGCTTGATGATCTGGACATTCAGCTCGGCCCTGTCCGCGGGCCGATCCTTGCTCCGGGGCTAGGTGCTCAGGGCGCAACTCCGAGCGATCTCCGCGAGACGTTCGGTGCTGCTTACCCCAGCGTTCTGGCGACGTCCAGCCGCGGGATCCTGGCTGCCGGTCCGTCCCTGGTGCGCCTCCGGGGCGCAACGGAAGAGACGCTGGCAGGGCTTCGCTCCGAGTAACTTGGCTACCCTCATTGCGCAACGCGGCGCCTGCCGGTAGGTTCAGGATCAGTCCGCGTGATCTAGATCACAATCGCGATCTGACAGGGGTTTGGCAGTGGGCCTTAAAGAGCTGACACCGCAGGAGCGTTCCGATGCGCTTGAAAAGGCTGCCAAGGCGCGGGCCGTGCGCGCCGCTGCCAAGGAAAAGCTCAAGCGCGGCGAAGTCAGCGTCGCGGAGCTGATTTCTTCCGGTTCAACGGATGAAGCGATTGCGCGCATGCGGGTTGTGGAGTTACTGGAGGCCCTGCCGGGTATTGGGCCCGTCAGGGCTGCGGGGATTATGGCGGAGATTGGCATTGCAGGATCACGGCGCATCAGGGGCTTGGGAATTCATCAGGCCCGGGCGCTGGTAGATTTTATGGATACCCAGCAAAGCGTTTGACGCATCTCCCCGAAGGAATCCGTGAGCAAGAAACCCGGACTGACTGTCCTTGCAGGCCCCACTGCCGTTGGCAAGGGAACCGTATCCACCTACATCAGGGACAACTATCCGGAGGTTTGGCTCTCGGTCTCGGCCACCACCCGGGCTGCGCGACCGGGCGAAAAGGACGGCGTTCACTACTTCTTCAAATCCGCCGAGGAGTTCGACTCCCTGGTAGCTGAGGGTGAATTGCTGGAGTGGGCTGTTGTACATGGCCAGAACCGCTATGGGACGCTTCGCAGTACCGTGGACGCGGCCATCGCTGACGGGAAGTCGGTGTTGCTGGAGATCGACCTTCAAGGCGCGCGACAAGTCAAAGCTGCCGTTCCGGACGCGAATTTCGTGTTCCTGGCGCCGCCCAGCTGGGACGAAATGGTCCGTCGACTGGTGGGTCGCGGCACGGAAACTCCCGAGGAACAGCAGCGCAGGCTGGAAACCGCTAAACTGGAACTTGCTGCTGAACCGGAGTTTGACCACACCGTCATCAATGACGACGTTCGCCGGGCAGCGGACGAGCTTGTTTCACTCATGGGGCTTACCCCGCACCAGCGCTAAGCGCTTGCATTTGTTGGCCCGCTAAAATTTGGAGAATTCGTGTCCACGAACCTTGAAGGCATCATCAACCCGCCGATCGATTCGCTGCTTGAGGCTGCTGATTCCAAGTACGGCCTGGTCATCTTCGGCGCCAAGCGCGCCCGTCAGATCAACGCCTACTATGCACAGTTGCACGAGGGCCTGTTCGAGTACGTCGGCCCGCTGGTCGACACCAAGCTGAACGAGAAGTCGCTGTCCATCGCGCTCCGCGAGATCAACGAAGGCCTTCTGGTGTCCACGCCGATCGAGCCCGCCGAATAAGAAAAGACTGCCTGTTGACGGAGGTCACGTGCGCATAGTCCTCGGAGTCGGGGGAGGGATCGCAGCCTACAAGGTTGCATCGCTCCTCCGGCTTTTTACTGAAGCCGGTCACAAGGTGACGGTCATCCCCACGGAAGCCGCGACCCGATTCGTCGGAGTGGCCACGTGGGAAGCCCTCTCCGGTAACCCTGTGAGCAATAGCGTTTTCGACGACGTTGAGAAGGTTAACCATGTCCGTTTAGGGCATGAAGCGGACCTGATCGTGGTTGCTCCTGCCACGGCAGACCTCCTGGCCAAGGCGGCAACCGGACAAGCGGGCGACCTCCTCACCAACACGCTCCTCATGGCCCATGGGCCGGTTCTGTTCGCTCCTGCGATGCACACCGAAATGTGGCAGCATGCCGCCACCCGGGCTAACGTTGAGACGTTGCGCAGCCGTGGAGTCACGGTACTCGAGCCTGCCTCGGGCCGTCTGACGGGTGCCGACTCAGGTCCCGGCCGGCTGCCCGAGCCGGAAGCGATCTTTGCTGCCGCAATGGCGTTGGCTGAGGCCTCGGTGGATGGTGAAGCGGAGGCGCAGCCCGCCGCGCACGCATCTTTGGCAGGCCGTACCGTGACCATTTCCGCTGGCGGGACCAGGGAAGCGCTGGACCCTGTCCGCTTCCTGGGTAACCGGTCCTCGGGAAAGCAGGGGGTCGCTCTCGCCGCTGCAGCACTGGCTGCCGGGGCGACTGTGAGATTCCTCGCAGCACATATGGACGTCGAGCCGCCCGCCGGCGTCGAGCTTGTCCGCGTCGAATCAGCCTTGGAACTGCGGGACGCTGCGCTGAAAGCGGCGGTCGACTCCGACGTCGTCATCATGGCCGCTGCCGTGGCTGACTTCCGTCCGGCAGAGGTTTCGGACACCAAGATCAAGAAGGTCGACGGCGAGGATGCGCCGGTTGTGCGCTTGATCCGCAATCCGGACATCCTGCATGAGCTCGTGGGACGCCGCAACGCCGAGGGCGGCCAGCAGCTGATTGTTGGATTCGCGGCCGAAACGGGCGACGCCCATGGCGATGTCCTGGAGCATGCAACGGCCAAGCTCAAGCGCAAGGGCTGCGACCTCCTGGTGGTTAATCAGGTGGGCATTGGCCGGGTGTTCGGCCAGGATGACAATTCCGTGGTCATCCTCTCCGGCCACGGAGCCGAACCGCAGTCTACTGCCGGCTCCAAAGCCGACGTCGCCACCGCCGTCATTGATCGGGTGGGCGCCGAGCTCACGCGGGTCTTCCCGGCTCTGTAACTGAGCCCACACCCGAATTCTTAGCAAAGGGACACACGGCAGAGGCCGCCGTCCCGCAACCCAGTAAGGTGGACGAGTGACTTTACCGCTGCACCATGAACACCATGGCACCCCGTCCAAGCTCCGGCTCTTCACCTCCGAGTCGGTCACTGAAGGGCACCCGGACAAGATCTGCGACCAAATCAGCGATGCCATCCTGGATGCGCTGCTAGCCGCTGATCCTGAATCCCGTGTTGCTGTCGAGACCATGGCCACCACCGGCCTGGTGCATGTGGCTGGTGAGGTCACCACCGACGCCTATGTAGAGATTCCTCAGATCGTCCGCGAGACCATCCTGGGAATCGGTTACGACTCGTCCGCCAATGGCTTCGACGGCGCCCGTTGCGGTGTCTCCGTGTCCATCGGCCAGCAGTCCAATGACATTGCCGGTGGAGTGTTCAACTCGCTGGAGGCCCGCGAAGGCCGCCAGGAGGACGACTACGACCTCCAAGGTGCCGGCGACCAAGGCATCATGTTCGGCTACGCCAGCGATGAGACGGCGTCCTACATGCCTACTCCCATCTGGCTTGCCCACCGGTTGTCCGAACGGCTCACCGAAGTCCGCAAGAACGGTGAACTTGCCTACCTCCGCCCGGACGGCAAGACCCAGGTCACCGTAGGGTACGACGGCGACCGGCCGGTTTCCGTGGAAACTGTGGTCATCTCCAGCCAGCACGCAGAAGAAGCAAGCCTTGAGCAGCTTCGCGCGGACCTCGCGAGCTATGTGATCGACCCCGTGATGTCGGCGTCCAACCTGGATATCGCGCGCACTGCCAACATCCTGAACCCTGCCGGCGCCTTCGTTATCGGCGGTCCCGTTGGTGATGCCGGCCTCACAGGCCGAAAGATCATCGTGGACACCTATGGTGGATTCTCCCGCCATGGCGGTGGTGCCTTCTCCGGAAAGGATCCGTCCAAGGTGGACCGTTCAGCGGCCTACGCCATGCGTTGGGTTGCCAAGAACGTGGTAGCCGCTGGACTGGCCAAGCGCGCTGAGATTCAAATTGCTTATGCCATCGGCCAAGCACGCCCCGTGGGAACATACGTTGAGACCTTCGGTACCGAAACTGTTGACCCGGCGCGCATCAGCGAAGCCATCGACGAACTGTTCGACCTCCGTCCCCGCGCCATTATTGATGCCCTTGACCTCAAGCGGCCCATTTACACCAAGACGGCGGCCCACGGTCACTTCGGTCGCGACGAACCCGACTTCACGTGGGAACGCCTGGACCGGGTTGCCGACCTGAAGGAATACTTCAACGCCTGATCTGTTCTGCCGTTGGCCTCTGTTTTTGTCGGTGGTTCGTGGTTGGCTGGTGCCAGAGAGATGCCCGCAGCGGGTCGATCCCGCTGCGGGCATCTGCGTTGATGGTGTGCGGTGGTTTTCCGCGCGATGAGTTGGAGGTGACGAGCATGACAGGACACGAGGCCCAACCGTCCCTGCTTCAACCTTCGCTGCTTCAGGGATTTCCGGATAGGGTGCCGGTCAACGGACCGCCCTTGGCGTCGGAGAATCCGGTGGCCCGCGTGGTGCTGGAGTCGTCCGTGCCGCATCTCGACAGGCCCTTTGACTACAGTGTTCCCGCCGAGCTCGCCGAAACTGCGGTCCCCGGTGTCCGTGTGAAGGTGAAGTTCAACGGCCAGGAACTGAATGGTTACATTGCTGAGCGCCGCGCGGATTCCGATGCGGCCCACCCGCTGACTCCACTCCATAAACTTGTTTCCCCCGTAGCGGTCCTGGCTCCGGTCACTATGGAGCTTGCCCGGACTGTCGCTGCCCGTTACGCCGGTACGCTGAGCGACGTCCTTCGAACGGCAATTCCTCCACGGGTAGCGAAGGTGGAGAAGGAGCTGCTGGCCGGGGATCTCGATGCCGCTTTAGAGGATCTGAAGCCCGCCCCGGATGCCCATGCTTGGGGTTCTTACGCGAACGGGGCGGCATACCTGCAGCACCTGGCCAGCGGGGGTTCGCCCAAGGCAGTCCTCACGGCCCTTCAAGGGTTCGGCCCTGAAAGTTGGCCGGCCCTCGTGGCGTCTGCTGTGGCTACTGTACGGGCCTCCGGGCGCGGAGCTGTGGTGGTGGTACCGGATTATCGGGATCTTGAGCAGTTGGAGACTGCACTGGCCAAGGTCCTGCCGACGTCCGACGTTGCCCGGCTCACTGCGGATGATGGCCAAACGCCCCGCTACCGGAATTTCCTGCGGCTTCTGAGCGGTGCCGCGGGCGTTGCCATCGGAACCCGCTCGGCGGCCTATGCGCCCGTCAAGGATCTTGGCCTGGTGGTGTGCTGGGACGACGGTGATGACCTCCACATCGAACAGAGGGCTCCCTATGCACACAGCAGGGAGGTCCTTTTGCTTCGGGCCGAGCAGGAGAATGCCGCCTGCCTTATGGCGTCCCATAGCCGCAGCACCGAACTCCAACGCCTCGTTGAGATGCAGTGGGCGGTGCCTATCGAAGCAGCGCGCACAACTGTCCGCTGCACGGTGCCGCGTGTCCTCAACACCGCTGATAGTTACGAGCAGGAACGCGACCCCCTTGCACGCATTGCCCGCCTGCCGGGAGCCGCGTGGCGTGCGGCGAAAGAGGGGCTGGAGCGTGGGCCTGTCCTGGTGCAGGTGGCCAGGGCCGGCTACGCTCCGTCACTGGTATGCGAAACATGCCGCGAGTTGGCACGGTGCAACGCCTGTCAGGGGCCGCTTGCGGTCTCCAGCAGTTCTGCCATGCCGGCCTGCCGATGGTGTTCCACTCCAGCCCCACAATGGCGTTGCACCCACTGCAGCGGGACAAAGCTGCGCCGTGGAGCGGCCGGAGTCATGCGGACTGCTGAGGAGCTGGGGCGGGCGTTCCCCGGCAAGGCCGTGGTGACGTCCTCCGGCGAACACATCAAGGCAACTGTCCCCGACGCGCCCGCGTTGGTTGTCGCTACGGTGGGTGCCGAGCCGGTTGCGCCAGACGGTTATGCGGCCGCCCTGCTGCTGGACGGCAACTCGCTGCTCCGGCGCGAGAACCTGCGGGCGGGGGAGGACACTGTTCGCCGGTGGTTCAATGCCGCCTCCCTCGTGAAGCCGGCAGGCCAAGGTGGACTCGTCGTGATTACCGCGGACGATACCGCTGCGACGGGAGCACTCTTGAGGTGGGACGCTTCCGGCTACGCATCAAGGGAACTGGCCCTTCGGAAGGAACTCCAGCTGCCCCCAGCGGTCAGGGTGGCTTCCGTAACCGGCTCAAGGGCCGACGTCGTGCATTTCAGTGACGCGCTGGAAGCCAACGCCGAGCTGGCATCGGCAGCGAAACTTCGCAAAGCCGGACCCGCTCCCGTGCAGCTGTTCGGCGGTGCCCAACCGTCAGCCGCTGAGAACGATGCAGAGGTCAGGACGCTCTATTTCATTCCCTACGCTGACGCTGCGACGGCCACCCGTGCCATGCGCGCTGTGAAGGCAGCAAACGCCGCCAAACGGACGTCGGGTCCGGTACAGCTGCGTCTGGATGGGGTTGACGTTCTTTAGCTGCCGTTGCCTGCTGGCAGCATTCCAGTCACCGGATCAGTCGTTCCTGATTTCTCCATATCCTCAAGTATCTGCAGGCCGCGCTTCGCCCAGGCAATCTCCTGTTCGGCATGGGCAAGCTGACCTTCATAGGCGAAGACCTTGAAGCGGACAATATGCTCCCGTTCCTCTTCGGAGTACCGTGTGAGGCGCCGGGCGAGCGTGGGGTGGGTGCGCTGCTCGAGAGCTTGGATCATGTGCAGCGTTTGGAGGCGTTGTTCGTCGTAATGAGCGATGTGAGCTCGCAGCTGCGCGGCCGCCACGCCGGACGGTGCCCACTCGAAGTAAGCGGCCCTGAGGCGGGCGGGGTCCCGGTCCCGGACGTAGGTGAGCGGCTGATTCTGCCACTCGATCAGAGCCGCCTCGCCTGCCGGTGTGAGGGCATACTCCGTCTTTGTCGCTCCGCGGGTGCCCCATGGCACAGGCCTGCTGGAGAGTAGGCCCTCGGCGTGCATCCTACGCAGCTCCGGGTAGATCTGGGAGTCGGGGGCATGCCAGACGTGGCCCACGGAGGAGCTGAACTGCTTCACCAGGTCGTAGCCCGTCAGCGGACCTGAGGACAGCAGTGCCAGCAGGGCTGAGCGAAGGGTCACGGGTACTCCTTTCAGGTCGGCAATGCGGGCCCTCACAGCTTAGCTTCAGAAGAGCTTTGCAAACCACTATCGAGATAGATAGTATGTGTGCCACGTCACCAAATAACTATGCTGATAGTTATTTCTTCTGTCTGGCCCGCTCAAAGATGAGGACCGCTTCATGACCGTCTCCGCAATAAAGACCACATCCACCGCCAAGCTCCTGCCCTCTCCGCTCAACGCATGGTTCGTGGCGGGGTGGGATCATGAGATTTCCGCCAAGGGGATTCTGGCCCGCACCGTCGCGGGTCGCCCTCTGGCCCTCTACCGAACAGGAGACGGCCGCGCCGTCGCACTGGCCGACGCTTGCTGGCACCGTCTTGCCCCGCTGTCCCAGGGTAAGCTTGTGGGCCGCGACGAGATCCAGTGCCCTTACCACGGGCTGCGTTACAACGCTGCTGGCCGTTGCACCTCGATGCCTGCGCAGGAAACACTCAATCCTTCGGCCACGGTTCCCTCGTTCCCTGTGGTGGAGCGATACCGCTACGTGTGGGTGTGGCTGGGTGACCCTACGAAGGCCGACCCGGGCCTGGTGCCGGACATGCACCAGTTGGACAGCCCCGAGTGGGCAGGAGACGGCGAGACCATCCACGCCCCGTGCAACTACCAGCTGGTCCTCGACAACCTCATGGACCTCACCCATGAGGAGTTCGTGCACAGCTCCTCGATCGGGCAAGAGGAACTGTCCGAGTCCGAGTTTGAGGTGACCCACGACGAGTCATCTGTCACTGTCACCCGCTGGATGCGCAACATTGACGCGCCGCCATTTTGGCTGAAGAACATGCGGGACAAGTTCCCGGACTTCGAGGGAAAGGTGGACCGCTGGCAGATCATCCATTACTACTTCCCGTCCACCATCTGCATCGACGTCGGGGTCGCCGAGGCCGGGACCGGAGCCCCCGAGGGCGACCGCTCCCGCGGGGTGAACGGCTACGTCATGAACACCATCACGCCGGAGACCGAACGTTCCTGCCACTACTTCTGGGCGTTCATGCGCAACTACCGGTTGGAGAGCCAGCTCATCACCACACAGCTGCGCAACGGCGTGCACGGGGTCTTCGGCGAAGACGAGGCCATGCTCCTTGCGCAGCAGGCGGCCATCGACGCCAACCCCGACTACGAGTTCTACAACCTCAACATCGACATGGGCGGGATGTGGGTGCGCCGGCTCCTGGAGCGTGCGCTCGAAGCCGAGGGCCGCCTCGCCGCCCTGCCGGGCAGCTGAGCAGGGGAGAGAACCGTGGCCGATTCCCATCACATCCTCTGGCAGCAGGCCGTCGTCGACGCCGTATCCGACGTGGCCGAGAACATCCGCCGTATCGTCCTGCGTCCAGAGCGTCCCTGCGCCATTCGTCCCGGCGAGCACGTGGATGTCCGCACGACCATCGAAGGCGAGCAGCACGTCCGCTCATACTCCGTGGTCAACGCCGCCGACGATGGCACGCACCTCGCCCTGAGCGTCTTCCGGACCCCCACCTCCCGGGGCGGATCCGTGTTCATGCACTCTCTCCAGCCCGGGCAGCGCCTGGAGATCACCCAGCCGTTGCAGAACTTCCCGCTTCGGATCGGAGCCCCCTCCTACGTCTTGCTTGCCGGGGGCATCGGCATCACCGCAATCGCCGGGATGGCCGCGTTGCTGCGCCGCCTCGGCGCCGACTACCGCCTCGTCTATGTGGCCCGCTCCCGGGATGCGATGGCCTACCTGGATGACCTCGCCGCCATGCACGGAGACCGTTTCGAGGCGCACATCGACGCGGAGGGGGTTGCCCTTGACGTCCGGGCTCTCGTGGGCTCAGCCCCCGAGGACGCAGAGTTTTACATGTGTGGGCCCATTCGGCTCATGGACGCTGTCCGCCGTGCATGGACCGAGCGGGAGCTCGAACCCACGAACCTGCGCTACGAGACTTTCGGCAACAGCGGCTGGTACGAGGCAGAACCATTCACCGTGCGGATACCGCGGCTGGGGGTAGAGACACATGTCGGCTCCGATGAGTCCGTGCTGGAGGCCCTCGAGCGCGATGGTGTGGACATGATGTCGGACTGCCGCAAAGGCGAGTGCGGCCTGTGCCAGGTCAAGGTCCTTGAGCTCGCCGGACGGATCGACCACCGCGACGTTTTTTACTCGGACCGCCAGAAGGAACCCAACACCAAAATGTGTTGCTGCGTCTCGCGGGTGGTCGCTGCCGAACCGGGCACAGACCTGACACCCCGTCCCACCATCCTCACCATCGACGTTCCCTGAGAGGCATCAGTACCATGGACATCAGACACCAGATCGACGCATCCAAGATGTCGTCCTACCAGTGGCTCATCATCGCGGTGACCACCTTCCTCAACGCCCTCGACGGCTACGACGTGCTGGCCATGGCCTTTACAGCCACATCCGTGACCAAGGAGTTCGGACTCTCCGGTTCCCAGCTTGGGTGGCTGCTCAGCGCGGGCCTCATCGGTATGGCCGTGGGTTCGCTCGTCCTCGGGCCCTTCGCGGACCGCTACGGCCGGCGCAAGATCCTCATCGTGGCACTGGCGATCAACGCCGTCGGACTGTTGCTGTCCACAACAGCGAACTCCGCGCTCGAGCTCGGCATATGGCGCGTCGTCACAGGACTGGGTGTGGGCGGCATCCTCGCCTCCGCGACTGTGATCACGAGTGAGTTCGCCAATGCCCGCCGTCGCGGTATGTCCGTCAGCATCTTCACCGCGGGCTATGGAGTAGGTGCCACGCTCGGTGGCATGGGAGCGACCCAGCTTATCCCCGCCTTCGGGTGGCGCTCCGTGTTCCTCGTTGGTGGCCTGCTGACTCTCTTGGCGATCGCTCTGGTGGTTGTCCTCATGCCAGAGTCCGTCGATTACCTCCGCACCCGGCGACCGGACGGCGCGGCCGGGAAGCTCCAGCGCATCGCCGGCCGTCTGGGTCTCCAGGGCGAGGTCAATCTCGGGCCTGCCCCTGTGGTCGCCGGTAAGCAGCAGGGCAGCGTGGCCGTGCTCCTGAGCCCGCGGTACCGCACGGCCAGCATCCTGCTCTGGATCTCCTTCTTCGTCATCATGTTCGGCTTCTACTTCGCCAACTCCTGGACGCCCCGGCTGCTCGTGGAATCAGGGATGACGGAGCAGCAGGGCATCATCGGGGGACTCATGCTCACCATGGGCGGAACGTTCGGTTCGCTGCTCTACGGCGTGCTCACCACCCGGTGGGACGCGCGGTTGACCCTCATGGTCTTCACCGTGCTCTCGGCCGTGACCCTCGTCCTGTTCATCACCACGAGCCCCCTGCCGCTGCTGGCGTTCTCGTCCGGCGTGGTCGTCGGGATGCTCGTCAACGGTTGCATCGCTGGCCTCTACACCGTGGCTCCCATGACGTACGAGCCTGGGGTCCGCACCACCGGTGTGGGCTGGGGGATTGGCATCGGCCGGGCCGGTGCCATCCTCGCTCCCATTGCGGTCGGCGCGCTGCTCGACAGCGGATGGAACCCCCACCAGCTCTACATCGGAGTGGCCCTGGTGGTCCTCCTCGCGGCCGTCGCCCTGTTCCGGCTGCGGCCCTACGAAGAGAATGTGTCCTCCGCAACCAACCACCCTGCGTCAAGAGCGACTACCGGATGACAGGGTGCCGCCCCATTGGACCCGGGAGTGCGCTAAGCGCGTTCCCGGGTCTTGCGTGCGCGCATGGACGCCACTTCTTCGGCCGCCGCGAGGAGTTGGCGGGCCGATTCGTCCCAGTTGAATTCGGCAGCGCGTTCCACGGACCTGCGTGAGCGTTGCTGCCAGAGTGTGTCATTGCCCAGCGCTGTCACGGCAGCCGCGAACTCCGTGGGTGACTCCGGATCTACGTAGCTGACGGCATCCCCGCCTACTTCCCGGAAGATGGGGATATCGCTGGCAATGACAGGTGTACCCAGCGCCATGGCCTCCACCAGTGGCAGGCCGTAGCCTTCAGCGCGCGAGAGGCTGATCAGCGCTGTGGCCCGTAGCAGGAGTTCGTCGTACTCGGCGTCAGTGACGCCGTTGTGGAAATGGATCTCGGCGCCACGCGGAACCATTGCCTCCAACTCCGCCTTGCGCTCCGGCGTGATCCGGCTCAGTAGATGCAGGCTGTAGTCCGTCAACCCGGCCATGCCCCGGATCATCGTCTCCACATTCTTATAGGGCATGAACGAACCCATGTAGAGGAGGGACTTGTCTGCGCCCGCTTCAGGGTCACGGGGCGTTTGGCCCGGTTGGGGCGCGTTGCCCACAATGCGCACGGGACGCTTGGTCAGACGGTACTTGGCCATGAGGGCCTCAGTAGTGCGGCTGATGGTGGCCACGATGTCGGCGCGGTTGAGCAGGAGCCGCTGCGGCCAGAACGCCTTGTGGTAAAGCCTCCACAGAAGGCGCACGGGGGCTGGCAGGAACCCCGGGGGAGTGGGGTGTTCATAGTAGATGAGGTCGTGGAGGGTAAGCACCAGTCCGTAGCGGCGCCCCAGGGTGCCCATGGTCTGCATGGGACACACCACCACGTCAGCATCAAGGGGGTTAACCTTGCGGGCGACGAACAATTCCATGGGCGACAGCGGACTGTTGACCATCACGTATGGGACGTCGGGCAGTAGCGCGAGTTGGCGCTTGTCGCTGATGAGCATGGTGACATCGGCGATTTTGGATGTTGCGGCTATGAGGCTGGAACCGTAGCGGCTGATGCCATCGTGATGGGCCGTTCGGGTAAAGCGGGCGTCGATGACAATTTTCACGCGGGATGTTCCTCCAGGAAGGTGCGAATTGCTTCAGCGGCCGGAACCGGCGTCTCGTAGTGGATGAGATGCCCGACGTCGGAGATCACTTCCAGCTTTGCATCAGGTAGTCGCTTCACGAGTTTGTGCTGGTTGGGAAGAGTGGCGATCTCATCTTTTTCGCCGGCGATCAGCAGCACGGGAAGAGTCAGCTTCCCGGCGACCTCGGCCACGTTGCCTGAGACTGAAGCTTTGAACGCTTCGAGCAGGCTTTTCCTGTCCGCGAAGGCACTGAAATAGGAATCATGCTGGCCATGGATGAAGCGGCGCAGGGCTTTGTCCTTGGTTTTGGCCATGGTGATGCTCATGACGCGAACGATCACCCGATTTCGAAGGACCGCGAGTCCAAGCGGGCGGGGAAGCTTGGCGGACGCCTGGTAGTACAGCACCGCAAGCTTGGTCATGATGCCCTTGGGGCCCTCCAACGCAGGCGCAGCAATGGGGTTGATCAGGATCAGCGGGTAGACGGTTCCGGGGTTCACGGCGGCGAAGTGGCTGGCCACAATGGAGCCGAAGGAATGGCCCAGCAGGACAGTCTCGTCACTTAACTCGAGCGCGGCCATGAAACCGGAGATGAACTTTCCATAGCGCTCAACGCTGTGTTCATCCTGGACGAAGGGCTCCGAACTTCCGAAAGCCGGCAAGTCCGGCATGACTATCCGCATCTCGGGAAGTTGGTCGGCTACGCGCAATAACCCGTGGTGGTCACCCCGGAAACCGTGGATCACCAGGATGGTGCGTGTCATGGGAGTGACGGTGACCGGTTCGTAGGTCCAGTAAGCTACCTTGCTGCCATCCACCTCAACTTCCGAGGCATGCGTGCGCCCCGGCAAGGATCCGCTGAAGAATTCGCCGGGGGCCTGCCCACCCTGCGGGGAGTGCGCGGTGTCCACTTTGTCCATTCGTCTATTCCTAATTCACGTTGTCCGGGTGGGACCCGGTCCGATGGTGGCGTTCCAGTGCGGCTATGCCGTCCATGTCCGCAGCGTCCAATTCAAAATCGAAGACGGCGAAGTTTTCCTTGATTCGTCCCGCTGAGCTTGCCTTGGGGATGACAAGGTTCCCCAGCTGAAGATGCCACCGCAGAATGACCTGGGCCGGAGTCCGGCCGTACTTTTCTGATAGCGAGACGATTGCGGGGTCAGCCAGGACCTGTCCGCGGCCAAGGGGGCTCCACGCCTCGGTACGGATGCCGAGTTGTTCGTGCAATGTACGCAATCTGGTCTGCTGCAACCAGGGGTGAAGTTCTATCTGGTTGACTGCCGGAACAACCTCTGCCTTTTGCATGAGCTCATCGAGGTGTCCGGGCTGGAAATTGGAAACACCTATGGCCCGGACTTTGCCCTCCCTGTAGAGGGTTTCCATGGCTTTATAGCTTTCCACGAACAATCCCCGGCCGGCGCACGGCCAATGGATGAGGTAGAGGTCCACGTAATCAAGTCCAAGGTTGGCTATGGACGTGTCGAAAGCCCGCAATGTCGCATCGTAGCCCTGATCATCGTTCCAGACCTTGGTGGTAACGAAGAGGTCCTCGCGCGCCAGTGCGTGCACCGACTCGCCGGAGCCGCCGGTACCTCTGTTGGCTTCCGCTGCATCCCCGATGGCCCCACCCAGAGCGCGGCCCACTCCGACTTCGTTGCCGTACATCGCCGCAGTATCAAATCGTCGGTACCCCTCGCCCAAAGCGGTGGCAACCAAGGCTTCTGCGTCTTTGGCCGGAACTTTATAGAGTCCGTATCCCAGACGATCCATCTGTACGCCGTTGTTTAGTGCCAGCCTGTTGGATGTCAGCTTGGATGGGGATCTCATAGCAACGACTCTACCCATTCCTTGCACGATTGCTTCAGGAATGGCTATTGAAACTCACCAGGCGCCGGGCTGAGGCTTCGTCCAGAATGAGGTCCGTCGCCAGTCCCGCCGCCAACGCTCCCTGAAGGCCATTGATCTTGGACGCGCCGGAGACCACGCAGATCCGCCGCCTGACTTGCCGCAACTGTTCGTGGCTGGGACCGGTTGACCTCTCATTCAAGGTGATGCCGTCAGATGAACCATCACTCCGGAAGAAGACCGTTGCCACGTCGCCCACAACATCGTCGGCCGCCAGCATGGTGAGGTCGTGTTCATCCAGGTAACCACCGGCATAGACATGGCTCGGGTAGTCCGAATCCACAGATCCGACGCCGAAGATAGCGATGCTCATCCGAGCCTGCAGGTCCAGGATGCGTTGAACGCTGCGCTCATTCCACATAGCGGTCTTGGTGGAAGCATGGTCAAAAAACGCCGGAACAGGGAACTGCTCCACGCGGGCACCGTACGCGCTGCCGAAGCGCCGCATGATGTCACTGGCATAGGTAATGCCGGTGGTTTGCATGTTGCCTGCGCCATTGAGCTGGACCACGATGCTGTCGTGGGTCACCTTCCGCGTGAGGTGCCTGCTGACCGCGCTGAGCGTCGCACCCCAAGCCACTCCGATGATGGCGTTCGAGTCCACCAGGGGTCCGATTGTTCGTGCAGCCTGCATGGCTACGCGGTCCAGGGTCTCCGCTTCGTTGAGCGTGTCCAGTACTGGAACCACGTGGACATCCACGCCGTATTGGTTCCTGATCTGGCTTTCCAGCTCAGGGCCAGTGTCGAAAGGGCTTCGAATCTGGACCTGAACCAAGCCCGTTTCCCGCGCCGAAGACAACAGCCTGGACACCGTGGACCTGGACGTCCTCAGCTCCCGGGCAATCGCATCCATGGTCAGGTCCTGCAGGTAGTACATCTGTGCAGCCCGGAGCGCGTCCGAGTGTCGTGATCGTGGCATCTCATTTCCTTACTGCACGTTTGTGCAAATAGCTTGACTCCATTTTCCACCTTCGCCAGATTAGTGGTGAACGGTGCAGCAGCGAGTGGCGCGGCGCACGAACCAAGCCCAAGGGAGCAGTTTTGGGACACAACAGGATTTCCGGTACCTCACGGCACACACAACGCGACTCCGTCGTCGCACTGCAAGAGCGGCCCTCCGCCAAGGTACTCATCATCGGCGGTGGCATTAATGGGGTCGGAACGTTCCGCGATCTCGCCCTCCAAGGTGTCGACGTCGCCCTTGTTGAACGAGGTGACTACTGCCAAGGTGCCAGCGGCGCCTCCTCCCACATGATCCACGGCGGCATCCGCTACCTCGAAAACGGCGAGTTCCGCTTGGTCCAGGAATCCGTGGTTGAGCGCAACAGGCTCCTGAGGATCGCGCCGCACTACGTGAAGCCGCTGCAGACCACCATCCCGATCTTCAGCACGTTCTCCGGGATCCTGTCCGCACCCATGCGCTTCCTCACCCACAAGCAAGGCAAGCCCAAGGAACGCGGCGCTTTCCTCATCAAGGTTGGCCTGAGTTTGTACGACTTCTTCTCCCGCGACGGCGGCAGCGTACCCCGCCACCAGTTCCGTGGCCGGACGAAGGCCCTGGCCGAGCTTCCCAAACTTCATTCCGGTATCAAGTACGCGGCTACCTATTTTGATGCTTCGGTTCATAACCCGGAGCGTCTGACCCTCGATGTCCTGCAGGATGGCGAGAAAGCGGGCCGTGGCGGGGGACTCCCGGGAGGGACCGCCCGCGCCAGCAACTACGTCTCACTCGTGTCCATGGGCTCGGACGGAGCCCGGCTCCGTGACGAACTGACCGGCAAGGAATTCGACTTCCAGGCGGACGTCATCGTCAACACCACTGGCGCATGGGTGGATCTCACCAACCAAGCCATGGGCGCCGTCAGCAAGTTCATGGGCGGCACCAAGGGATCGCACATCGTCCTCGACCACCCGGAACTGCTCGCAGCGTGCAACGGCCGCGAGATCTTCTTCGAACACACGGACGGCCGCATCGTCTTGATCTACCCCATGGGGGATCGGGTACTGGTAGGCACCACAGACGTGGACGCCGATATGTCCGAAGACGCCGTGTGCACGGAAGCAGAAATCGACTACTTCTTCGACCTCGTCGGCCACGTTTTCCCCACCATCAAGGTGGAGCGCGAACAGATCGTCTACAGTTTCGCCGGCGTTCGTCCGTTGCCCCGCCACGACGAAACGCAGCCGGGATTCGTCTCACGCGATTACCGCATCGAGCGCAGCGTTCGCACTGGCAGCGACTCCGTCGCAACGCCAGGCGGTAAGGCCGCCGTCGTCCTCAGCTTGGTAGGTGGCAAGTGGACCACATTCCGTGCCCTGGCCGAGCACATGACCAACGACGTCCTCCGCGAACTTGGCATGGAGCGTAAAGTCTCGACGGCGAAACTCGCCATCGGCGGCGGCGCAGGTTTTCCTGCCACTGAACAAGGCGAGCAGGAATGGATCAAGAAGCACATGGGTCCGGGCCTGGACGCTGACCGCGTAGCCGTGCTGCTGACCCGGTACGGAACGCGTGCAGATGCAGTCATCGATTATCTGAAGGCCGGACACGACGCGCCATTGCGCTCCACCCGTGAACTGAGCGTCCGGGAGCTGGCGTTCATGGCCGAGCACGAGCAGATCGGGCACCTGGTGGATGTCCTCATCCGCAGGACATCGCTCGCGTTCCGTGGTCTGGTTACCGGTGAGTTGCTCAACGAAATAGCAGCAGCGTTGGCCGAGCCGCTCGGCTGGGATGCTGCTGCCCGCGAAGCAGAAATCCGCCACGCCCAAGAAGTACTGCAACGGTTCCACAAGGTTGACGTGCACAGTCTCGTAGCCTGACACCCAGCAGCGGAAACAGCTTGACCGTCCCAATGTGCGGCAGGGGCGGAATGGGGTAGGTGTGCCCGCCAGGGGACCACCGCACCGGGACGGTTCCGGAAACAACGGAACCGTCCCAACAGCCTCTTCACCCGCGAGGAGGCTGACAACAGAAAAATGAGGAGTCAAAGATGTCTCTTGGAATTGTTTTCCTTTCCGAAGTATTCGGAACCATGATGCTGACCCTGCTGGGTTGCGGCGTCGTGGCAAACGTTGCGCTCAAAGGCACCAAGGGCAACAACGGTGGATTCTTGATGGTGACGTGGGGCTGGGGTATTGCAGTCTTCTCGGGCGTTTTCGTGGCAGCAAAGTCCGGTGCACACCTGAACCCGGCCGTCACTTTGGGCCTGCTCGCCAATGGCAAAGCAGAGTACGCCCCCGGCGTTCCCGTGGATTTCGCCTCAACCCTGACGTACTTCGGCGCTGAACTGCTTGGCGCTTTCCTGGGTGCCGTTGTTTGCTGGCTCGCTTACAAGCAGCACTTCGATGAAGAGCCCCTTGCAGCGAACAAGCTGGGCACCTTCTCCACCGGTCCGGCCATCCGCTCCACACCGTGGAACCTCATCACCGAAATCATCGGCACGTTCGTCCTGGTCTTCGTCATCCTGACCTTCGGCGGCACCCCCTCGGGCCTCGGTCCGCTGGCCGTTGCTCTGCTCGTTGTTGGCATCGGTGTTTCCCTCGGTGGCCCCACCGGTTACGCCATCAACCCTGCGCGCGACCTCGGTCCCCGCATCGCCCACGCCATCCTTCCCATCAAGGGCAAGGGCACCAGCGACTGGGCCTACTCCTGGGTCCCCGTAGTCGGGCCGCTCGCCGGCGGTGCACTCGCAGGCCTCGTAGCCCTCTGGGTGCCGGACATCATGCCTGCAATCGCTGGCTAGTCCTGCACGTACTCGCCTCACCTCTCCGCACGTTGTAGATAAACCACTTGAAAAGCTAACAACAAAGACAAGGACGTCACCATGAATCAATACGTCATCGCCATCGACCAGGGCACCACGAGCTCACGAGCAATCGTTTTTGACCACACGGGCAACATCGTGTCTACAGGCCAGATGGAGCACGAGCAGATCTTCCCGCAGGCCGGCTGGGTGGAGCACAACCCCGCCGAGATCTGGAACAACACCCGGGAAGTCATCGCCTCCGCCCTGTCCAAGGCGAATCTGACACGGCACGACATTGCCGCCGTCGGCATCACCAACCAGCGCGAAACCGCTGTGGTCTGGGACAAGAACACCGGCGAGGCCGTCTACAACGCCATCGTCTGGCAGGACACCCGCACCCAGCCCATCGTGGACGAACTGGCCCAGGACGGGGGAGTGGAGCGGTTCAAACAGAAGGTCGGGCTGCCTTTGGCCACGTACTTCTCCGGAACCAAGATCAAATGGATCCTGGACAACGTGGACGGCGCCCGCGAACGTGCCGAAGCCGGCGACCTCCTGTTCGGAAACACCGATGCCTGGGTTCTCTGGAACCTAACCGGCGGTGTTGACGGCGGCGTGCACGTTACCGACGTCACCAACGCTTCCCGGACCCTGTTCATGGACCTCGAAACGCTGCAGTGGGACCAGGAAATCCTGGACGTCTTCGGCGTTCCGGCCTCCATGATGCCTGCCATCAAGTCTTCCTCCGAGGTATACGGCCACGTCCACACCTCGCAGTTGCTCCGCGAAACGCCGGTAGCGGGAATCCTCGGAGACCAGCAGGCAGCAACCTTCGGACAGGCTGCGTTCCAGCCAGGCGAAGCGAAAAACACCTACGGCACCGGCTGCTTCCTGATCTTCAACACGGGCGAAGAGATCGTTCACTCCAAGAACGGCCTGCTCACCACTCTTGGATACAAACTGGGCGACGCCAAGCCGCACTACGCCCTTGAAGGCTCCATCGCCGTCACCGGGTCCCTGATCCAGTGGCTCCGCGACAACCTCGGCTTGATCAGCTCCGCTCCTGAGGTGGAAGACTTGGCTGCCGCCGTCGAGGATAATGGCGGCGTCTACATCGTGCCGGCCTTCTCCGGGCTGTTCGCACCGTACTGGCGCGCAGACGCACGCGGCGCAATCGTTGGACTCACCCGTTTCGCCAACAAGGGCCACATTGCCCGCGCCGCCCTGGAAGCAACCGCCTTCCAGACGCGTGAAGTACTCGACGCCGTCAACGCCGACTCGGGCGTTCCGCTCACAGAGTTGAAGGTCGACGGCGGCATGGTCGCCAACGAGGCACTCATGCAGTTCCAGGCCGACATCCTGGGCGTGCCCGTAGTCCGCCCGAAGGTAGTGGAAACCACGGCCCTCGGCGCCGCCTACGCAGCAGGCCTGGCTGTTGGGTTCTGGAAAGACCTCGGGGAGCTCAGCGCTAATTGGAACGAAGACAAGCGCTGGGAGCCACAGCTGCCCGCTGAGGAGCAGGAGCGTCAGCTGCGGCTCTGGAAGAAGGCCGTGACAAAGTCCATGGACTGGGTCGACGAAGATGTGAAGTAGTCTGACCTGACGTTGATGGCAGCCGCGCCTGCCCCGCCCGCTTCGCGGTGCCCACCACACCCGGGCGAGGCGCGGCTGCCATCAACTCAATCGTCAGCACCATAAGCCGTTCGTTGCGACTGGAGCGTTTGATCGTGCGCTATTGTTGATCTATGCGTGCGATCCTTCTGCTTAGCTAGCCGCTCGGCTTTCAATAGCCGTGCGGCCGCCCCTCCATTGTCGAGGGGCTTTTGTGTGTCCGGGACTTTCCGGTGCCATAGCAGGAGTCAAAACCGCCATCGAAGAACAGAAGAGGGCAGCAGTGAGCGTTCAGCCGGAGACAGAGACCGGAACAGCACAAACATCCGCAGCCGAAGCGCCCGAAGAAGGCGTCTACAGCTTCGCTGCGATGGAAGCCAAGTGGCCGCAGGTCTGGGAGGACCTCAAAGTCTTCACGCCTGCCGACGACGGCTCGCGGGAACGCCGCTACGTGCTGGACATGTTCCCGTACCCCTCCGGCGACCTCCACATGGGCCACGCCGAAGCCTTCGCCATGGGTGACGTGGTCGCGCGCTACCTGCGCCAGAAGGGCTTCGATGTCCTGCACCCCATCGGTTGGGACTCCTTCGGCCTTCCCGCTGAAAACGCTGCAATCAAACGCAACGCCCACCCCAGCGAGTGGACATACGCCAACATCGACACCCAGGCGGCGTCCTTCAAGCGCTACGCAATTTCTGCTGACTGGTCCCGGCGCCTCCACACCTCCGACCCCGAGTACTACCGGTGGACTCAATGGCTGTTCAAGCGCTTCTACGAGCGCGGCCTGGCTTACCGCAAGGACTCACCCGTCAACTGGTGCCCCAAGGACTTGACGGTGCTCGCCAACGAGCAGGTAGTCAATGGTGCCTGTGAGCGATGCGGCACGCCTGTTACCAAGAAGTCCCTGAACCAGTGGTACTTCAAGATCACGGACTATGCCGACCGTCTCCTTGAGGACATGGACCAGCTGCAGGGTCACTGGCCCGAGCGCGTTCTGGCCATGCAACGCAACTGGATTGGTCGGTCCGAGGGCGCCCACGTGCGTTTCGTCATCGAAGCCACGGAGGACCGCGCAGAGCGTGACGTCACCGTGTTCACCACCCGACCGGACACCCTCTACGGTGCAACGTTCTTCGTCGTTGCAGCGGATGCCCACCTGGCGCTGGATTTGGTGACCTCGGAACAGCACGATGAACTCATGGCCTACCGCGAAAAGGTCAAGGCGCTCTCGGAAATCGAGCGCCAGTCCACCGAGCGTGAGAAGACCGGCGTCTTCACTGGCCGCTACGCCATCAACCCGCTCAACGGAGAAAAGCTCCCGGTGTGGGCCGCTGACTACGTCCTGGCCGACTACGGTACCGGCGCCATCATGGCCGTACCGGCACATGACCAGCGGGACCTCGACTTCGCCAAGACCTTCGGACTGCCGGTCCGTGCAGTACTGGACACCGGTGACGAAGATCCAGCGGAGACTGGTATTGCCACTGCAGGTGAAGGCACGCTCAAGAACTCCGGTGAGTTGGACGGGCTGTCCAAGTCCGAAGGCATTCCCGCAGCGATCGAGATCCTCGAGAAGCTCGGAACCGGCGAGAAATTCGTCAACTTCCGCCTGCGCGACTGGCTCCTGAGCCGTCAGCGTTTCTGGGGTACCCCCATTCCCATTATCCACTGTGGTGAATGTGGCGAGGTGCCTGTTCCTGATGACCAGTTGCCCGTCAGGTTGCCCGACGACCTGCGCGGTGAGGCGTTGTCGCCGAAGGGGACCTCCCCGCTGGCCGCCGCCGTCGAATGGGTCAACGTCGAGTGCCCCAACTGCGGCCGTGCAGCGCAGCGTGATACTGACACCATGGATACGTTCGTGGACTCGTCCTGGTATTTCCTGCGGTTCGTGTCGCCGGACTACACCGAAGGCCCGTTCGATCCTGAAAAGATCAACAACTGGATGCCGGTCGGGCAGTACGTGGGCGGCGTTGAACACGCCATCCTGCACCTGCTGTACGCACGTTTCTTCACCAAGGTCATCAAGGACATTGGCCTGATCGAGGCCAACGAGCCGTTCTCCGCGCTGCTCAACCAGGGCCAAGTACTCAACGGCGGCAAGGCCATGAGCAAGTCCCTCGGGAATGGCGTGGATTTGGGCGAGCAGTTGGACAAGTTCGGTGTCGACGCCGTTCGCCTCACCATGGTCTTCGCCTCCCCACCTGAGGACGACGTCGACTGGGCGGACGTTTCGCCGTCGGGTTCGGCTAAGTTCCTGGCCCGTGCCTGGCGCCTGGGCCAGGACGTCAGCAGTGAACCGGGCGTTGATCCGGCCACTGGTGACCGTGCCCTCCGCACCGTGACCCACAAGACCATCGCCGACGCCGCTGAACTGTTGGACAACAACAAGTTCAACGTGGTGGTTGCCCGCCTGATGGAGTTGGTCAATGCCACGCGCAAGACCATCGATTCGGGTGCAGGCGCTGCAGATCCGGCCGTTCGTGAAGCAGTGGAAGCCGTTGCCGTGATCCTGAGCCTCTTCGCGCCCTATACGGCCGAGGACCTTTGGAACACGCTTGGTCACCCGGCTTCCGTTGCGAATGCAGGCTGGCCGAAGCATGACGATGCCTTGCTGGTGCAGGACACTGTCACTGCTGTAGTTCAGGTGCAGGGCAAGGTTCGCGACCGTCTTGAAGTTTCGCCGGACATCACCGAGGACGCGCTGCGCGAGCTCGCCTTGGCCTCGGACAACGTCCAGCGTGCCCTGGACGGCCGCGGCATCCGCACTGTCATCGTGCGGGCACCTAAACTGGTGAACATCGTTCCTGCCTAGCAGGGATAGTGCGGCCGCCGGCATTCTGCCGGCGGCCTGCCATCATCTTTGGAGGTTGCGTGCCTGAGCGAGAACCACCCGCATGGATATGGCTCAAGGAAAGAGTGGCGCGCCTCCGGCAGGCGACGGCGCCGGTTCCTGTCGCTGACGTGCCGCTGGCCGCCGTCGTCAAAACCGCGGTCGTCACCGATTCCGCAGCTGCCCTTCCGCCGGACTGGGTGTCTGCCTTTACCGCAGACGGTCGCCTGGCGGTTGTTCCCATGCCAGTCATGGTGGGAAGCGAAATTTACGGCGAGGGCGAAGACGACATCACGCAAACCCTTTCCTTGGCCCTTGCCTCCGGCGCCTCGGTGAAAACTTCACGGCCATCGCCTGGCCAGTTTGAACAGGCGTACCTCGCTGCGCAGCGCCACGGTTTCGAGTCCGTAGTGTCCATTCACATTTCTTCGGAGCTCTCGGGAACCGCTGATGCCGCAAGGTTGGCTGCCGCACGGGTCAGCATCCCGGTTGAAGTCGTGGACTCGCGCACCGTAGGGATGGCGCAAGGCATGGGAGTCCAAAGTGCCGTGGTGGCGGCAGCCGATGGCCAGGGAGCGGCAGAAGTTCGACGTTTCGCGGAAAAGCGCTTGGAGCGCACCAAGGTCTATTTCTACGTGCCCAGCCTCGAACAATTGAGGCGGGGTGGGCGCATCGGGGCTGCAGCATCGCTGTTCGGTACCGTCCTGGCTATTAAGCCCATCCTGGCGGTCGACGGCGGCAGGATCGTGCCGCTTGAAAAGGTCCGTTCCGCTGTACGGGCCGTGGCCCGCTTGGAGGAGATCGTCGCCGCGGACGTCGCCTCCCGCCCGGCCGGCCAGCAACGCTTGGCTGTTCACCACTTTGGCAATCAGCTGGAGGCCGAAGCCCTGGCAGCCCGCCTGAACGAAAAATGCCCTGACTGCCCGGCACCCCAAATCAGTGCCCTCCCGGCTGTGTTGGCAGCACATGCAGGATTGGGTGTTCTTGCAGTCATCGTGGGGGAGAGCAGTACGCCAACGGACTGATTCTTGACTGCAGTGGCACATGGCACATGGCGCAAAGCTATGTTTCCTTGGATGATGCCCGCCCGCCCGTGCGTTTCCCCAGCCAGCGATCGAGGAGGATCACCACGGCATCATGCAGCCCGACGATCCCTGCCATAGCTTGCGCAAGGTGAAGTGCTGCCCAGACAACCAATAAGGTCATCATCGAGAAAGCGACCATGGACACAATCCCGACCGGTCCTTCGGCCCATGGCAGGGCGGCCCCGGGCAATTGCGCGAAGAACCTTGCCACGCCAGCCACCACTCCCGCGCACGCTCCGGCGAGGGCTATGGGAACTGCTGCCAACCATGGCAAGCCCACTGATAGGGGAACAGCGAGAGTCCCGAAAATCGTCACGGGTGCCACCAAGATGCTGGCCACCACGTTAGCGATGAGCGCGTATGGAGTGAACTGCGGTTGCAGGGCCACTATCACCGGGCCGCACAGCAGCTGCGCAGACAACGGAACGGCAACACCCGCGGCTAACCACCGTGGCACCCATACAGGGATCCATGACGCAACGCGAGTGGCCAGCAGGACAATACCCAAGGTCGCCAGCGCGGACAGTAGGAACCCGACATTCGCCGCAATACCCGGGTCAAGCAGCAAGAGAACGATGGTGGCCAGGCAGAGGAACGTCAAGGATCGACCCCGCAGGCCCCCGATCAAGGCCGCCAGCCCCACAGCCCCCATCACAGCAGCCCGGAGCACACTCGGATCCGGACCCACCATCACAACAAAAGCCATCAGACCGCATGCAGCAAAAACTCCGGCTATGGGGCGTGTCAGCCTCAGGCATCGCGCTAACAAAATGAAGCCTCCCAGCACCAAGCTGCAATTGGCACCGCTGACCGCGGTCAGGTGTGTCATTCCGGTTGTCTTCATATCCGCCTCCAGACTTTCCGGAAGAGCGCTGGTATCTCCTGTGACCATGCCTGGCATCAGCCCGGCCGGGTCGGGCGGCAACCAACTGGAAGCTGCGATGAAGTGCCTCCGTACCTCGGCGGAGGATTGTCGCAGATCAAAAGTCGACGCGACGAGAACGGGCGTGGAGGACGCCGATAAAAGAGCTGCCTGCGTTTGTCCCTCCCGCACAGCCTTCAGCGTTCCCGACGTTCTGACACGCTGCCCGGGCCGCACGTCTTGCCAGCCGTTCCCACCCATAACCATCAAGTCTGCGGAACCTCGAATAACGGAACCCTTGGAGGTGACCTCAACCAGCGTTGCAGCCATCGACCACTTGTTTCCATTCGACTGGCCCGGCACGCGGACCTCCGTAGGAGCCCCTGTGATGAGCACTTGGATAAGGACGCCGCTTCCTTCTGCTACCGCCTCAGCTAGCGGCCCCTCTTCGCGGGTGTTGGTCATGACAGCACAATGAACAGCCACTGCAGCACCCATGATGCAGGCAAGGGCAATGGTGGCGGGGATCGTTCTGGCACGGTGCGGGGCTGGCCGATGACGCCGCGGGCCCACCAACAGCAGCCCCGCAGCCGAGGCCAAAATCCCCGCTACGGCTGCGGACCATGCTGCATCGATAAAAGCCCCGGCAAGTGCAACGGGCCAAGTCACCAGGACCGCGGGAACCAGCCTCAGATCCATGCGCTTCGATGGCGGTGAAACCATACTGATCTTGGTCATCCCAGCCGAATTAGCCACCCTGGACCGTCACCAAGTCTTTGAGTGATTCCATGAGCTTGGGTCCTATGCCGTCAACGGCGTCAAGTTCGTCGACGGAGGCAAAAGGTCCGTGTTCTTTCCGCCAATCAATAATTCCTTGAGCAGTCACCGGCCCAATTCTGGGGAGCGTTCCCAGTTCTTCCAGTGACGCCGTGTTGATGTTGACCTTGGCCCCTGCCGCGTCTCCTCCGGTACCGCCAGCAGAGCCGGAGCTTCCAGCAAGTGGGGTAGGCTGCGGCAGCTCGCCGACCATAGGGACCTGAATCTTGGCCCCGTCGCTCACCACCTCAGCAAGGTTGAGGCTGTTGAGTTCCGCCGTGGAAACAACTCCGCCGGCAGCCTCAATCGCTTGGAAAACCCGGCTGCCGACGGGCAAGGAAACAACACCGGGTTTCTGCACGGCACCAGCCACGTGCACGAGCACGCTGCCCGCGGCTTCTGACTGAGGGGATTCTGAAGCAGCAGGCAAGCCGGGCCCCGCAGACGAGGAAGAAGCGAGGGGTTCTGTTGTTGGCTGACCCACGGCCGATTGCCACAAGTGCCAGGCAATAATGCCAACTCCTACAACGGCAAGGAGCGCAGCAACCCGCCATGGGATTCGCCAGCGGGTCCGCGCATAGTGCGTCCCGGATTCGAGCTCCGAATCATCAGGCGTCGGACCTGGTTCGATGGGCAACTGTAAAAGCGGAATGGGCTGCGCGTCCGTACGCAGGCGGGATGCAAAACGCTGCCGGGCCGCCTGTGCTGCGGCATCTGGGGAGGCATCCCGGTTCCGGCGTGGCATAGAACGAGCCTATGGCTGCCGGTGCTGTCACAGCGGGGACGAGGTGCCCTATGTGGATAAGACGAGCGAAGGAACAATCCGTTTACGACTGGCTCCGACGAAGATGAATTTCTCTCGGATGGACCTGAACCGCATCGCTGTTCACCGTAAGAAGTCATGAAAGAAACATAACAAATTTTACAAAACTAGTGACTTTGAATGGTTTGTAACGCATGATTGATTCAGCCGACCCCAAAGACGTGAACGGCACGAACCAGAAGGGAGCGCAGATGACGCGCTTTGTTGATGTAAGCAACATGATCCGTTGGGTCAGATCCCAAGGCCCGGAATCGATCATCAAAGACCTGATTCACTATGTGGAAGAGGACTTTCGACGCTGGGCGCGGTTCGACAAGACGCCGCGCGTAGCCAGCCATACCCCATATGGCGTTATCGAGCTCATGCCCACTAGTGATCACGAGACCTACGGATTCAAATATGTAAACGGGCACCCCTCCAATCCAGCCCGGGGCTACCAAACCGTGACGGCGTTCGGCGTCCTGGCAGATGTCCACAACGGCTACCCAACGTTCCTGGCGGAAATGACGATCCTCACCGCGCTACGGACGGCAGCCACGTCCGCCATGGTCGCGAAGGCCCTGGCTCGAACCGATTCCACAGTGATGGCCATGATTGGAACCGGCAGCCAGGCAGAGTTCCAGGCACTCGCAATGAGAACGGCGCTGGGCGTTGCGAAGCTGCAGGTCTGGGACACCGATCCCGCCGCCGTGAACAAGTTCATCCGCAACATGATTCCCCTTGGATTCGAAATAGATGTTGCTTCGTCTGCTCTGGAAGCAGTACAGGGTGCCGACATCATCACAACGTGCACGGCAGACAAAGCCCAAGCGACGATCCTTAGCGTTCAGCACATTGCTCCTGGGGTCCATCTCAACGCGATCGGCGGAGATTGCCCCGGAAAGACGGAACTGGACCCATCCATACTGGAGATCGGTGACGTCTTTGTCGAGTATGAGAGCCAGACGCGGATCGAAGGTGAAATCCAGCAGATGCCGGCCGGCTTTGCCGTCACCGAATTCTGGAAGGTCCTCCTCGGCGCGGCACCAGGACGAACATCAGAAGATCAAATCACCGTCTTCGATTCCGTCGGATTTGCTGTGGAAGATTTTGCCGCCCTGCGATACGTACGGGACTCCGTGGACGGTACCGGGTTCTTTGAAGAAATAGATCTCGTTGCCAATCCTGACGATCCCAAAGACCTGTTCGGTCTTATCGGTGCTTTATCGCCCGTTGGATAGACGACGTACCCCATCGCCGTCACCATCCGCCTGATGTCTTCAGCTATGACTCCCAAACCCGGACCAAAATCCCCATCTCCTACGGAGCGCTATGTCCACCTCAATCAAGCCCCGATTACGTTCTTCACTTCTTCTTTCCGTAGCCACCCTCATGGCCATCTCGATGGTGAGTTGCACCGTCCCCACCGGTGAAGGTGGTGACGCCGGGGTTTCCGGAGAAGCAATCAAGCTCGGTCTTCTGGCTCCCCTCACGGGTGTGGCCGCTGCCGACGGCAAGCTCATGGAACAGGGCGCCCGACTTGCAGTCGATGAAATCAATGCCAAGGGCGGCATCGATGGCAGGAAGATCGAGCTCAAAGCCCTTGACGTACGAGACCAGAAATCGGATGCAGTCTCGGCCGCTGTGACGCAACTGACCTCAGACCCCGATGTTGCTGCAGTGCTCACCGGCTATGCCAGCACAACTAATTTTGAAATTGATCAACTGGCAGAAGCGGGAATTCCGTACTTGCTCAGCGGCAACAGTGCCCAGACACAGGACATCATTTCCAAGGATCCCGAAAAGTATCCTGGAGTTTGGTCCCTTGCCCCTTCATATGAGGGCTATAGCACTGGTATCCCTGAACAATTGGATGCATGGAACGCCGATGGCACGTTCCCGCTCACTAACCGCCGCGTTTACATCATCTCCAGCGACAATGCCTACTCCAACGGCATAGCTTCAGGGTTGGATAGGAACTTCAAGTCAAAGGGCTGGGAAGTTACCGGGCCCGACACTGTTCCTTTTGGGGAAGTGGACGACTGGACCACGCAGATAACAAAAATCCGACAGGTCGATCCGGCCGTGATCATCAACCTCGACTACTTGACTGCAAATGCGTCAAAGTTCCTCACACAATTCCGCCAGAATCCTACTCAGTCTTTGGTGTTTTCGCAGTACGCTCCAAGCGTCCCGGAGTTCACTGAGCTTGCAGGCAAGAACGCTGATGGCGTGCTTTACAACCTTCCGTTCGCCCCGTTGCCGGCTTTGGCCGAAACCAAGGACCTCACCCGGAAGCTGACGGAGGCATACGGGAACGAACCTAGCCTGTATAGCTACGGCCTGTACGAACAGGTCCATTTGTGGGCCGACGCGGTCAAGGAAGTCGGTGATCCTGACAAGCGCGATGAAGTCGGGGCTGCATTGGGCAAGCTGGACAAGCAAACCACGTTGGGGCGTGTCCATTTTGATCCCAAAACGCATCTGGCCGTCGCTGGCAAGGACGGCATCCCGATGACGTATTACCAAATCCAAAACGGAAAACGCCTGAACATCGCTCCCGAAGAGTTCGCTGACGGCACGTTCCACAGGCCCGAGTGGATGAAATGAGAATCTCTGGGTTATCTGCTCCGGGCACTGCGACCGCTCACCTCTTGGAGGTACGGCAGGTCAGTCGCCGCTTCGGTGGATTCGTAGCCGTGGACAACGTCACGCTGAACGTTGACGAGGGGGAGTTCCTGGGGATTGCTGGTCCTAACGGTGCAGGGAAGAGTACTCTCTTCAACTTGATCTCCGGGGTCCCGTTCGGCCCCACAGACGGAGAGATTCTCTTCGACGGCGTCAGGATTGACAAGCTCCCTGCGCACAAAATCGCTCGTTTGGGAATGCGTCGAACCTTCCAGGCAGAACAGCTGTTCCCGTCGTTGAGCGTTTCGGACAACATCGCCGTGGCCAACCACTACCTCGGCGGGCGCGGGCGCACCAAGGACGTGGAGACTGTCTTGGAAACCGTAGGTATCACCAGATACAGGGACGATAAGGCGGCGGATATACCACTGCTTGCAAAAAAGAAGCTGATGATAGCGAGTGCCCTTGTCTCACAGCCGCGGCTCCTGATGCTGGATGAACCGGCCGGTGGCCTCAACGACGAGGATCAGGCTGAACTAATCCTGCTCCTGAGGAAACTTCAGAAGGGCGGCCTGACATTGCTGATCATCGAGCACGTACTCAGCCTTATCCGCGATCTTGCCAAGAGGATGATCATCATGTCATCCGGTGAAGTCCTGGTTGAAGGAACCCCCGACGCCGTTCTTTCGGATCCGCGGGTCATGGAGGCATATCTGGGGAAGGCCGCAGCATGAGCCGCCACCAGCAGACGGTTGGCCCACTGCTCAGCGTGTATGACCTTCAGGCAGGATATGGCCGCCTGCCGGTGGTCCGATCATTTTCCATCGAGGTCATGCCGGGTGAAGCACTGGCGCTGTTGGGTCCCAACGGTCATGGAAAGACGACCGCCCTGCGCGCCATCTCAGGCTTGGGCAGGACCTCGTCAGGTCGGGTGGTCTTTCATGGCAGCGATATCACCGGGATGCCCGCCTACAGGATAGTCAACCAGGGAATGATGCATGTGCCCCAAGGCAATCAGCTGTTTCCGAGGCTCACTGTCAGGGAGAACCTGGCATTAGCAGGCGGGATCCCGGCAGCGAGGGGTCAGCGGGAAGAGACTCTGGAAATGGTCCAGGGACTCTTTCCCAAGCTCCGGCAACGTCGCGGACAACTTGTGGGCACGCTGTCCGGAGGAGAACGCCAAATGGTGGCCATCGGAATGGGCCTGATGGCCCAACCCAAGCTTCTGGTGCTGGATGAACCGACTCTCGGGCTGGCACCGAAGATCCGATACGAAATCCTTGAGACACTCCACGAAGTCCGCCGATTGGGTCTGTCGCTAGTAGTCGCCGATGGCGATATTGAGTTCCTCTTCGAACTTGCGGACCGCTGGCATCTTGTGGAGCTCGGACGGATCGTCTCCAGCGGAACCACGGACGTCAAGCCCAGCCATGAGGAAGTCATGGACATGTACGTCGGCTCCCACGCTTCAACCGCCACCAACACTATTGAAGGAGACAATCATGGCTGACGCGCTCCTTTCCATCCTAGTCTCAGCCCTCGTGCTCGGGTCTCTTTACTCGTTGATGGCCAGCGGACTATCGCTCATATGGTCCACGCTGGGAGTCTTCAACTACGCCCACGGTGCGCTCCTGCTGCTGGGTGCGTACTTCATCTGGACATTCTCGGAGAAGGTCGGTCTCCCGGTGCTTCTCGCTTTCGCCGCTGCGATTCCCTTGCTGGCTTTACTGGGCATGCTCTTGGACCTCGTCGCGGTCCGGCCATTCATTAGCAGGCCAAACGGAACGCTCTTGGTCATGGTTTCCACCCTCGCTATTGCCAACGCCGTGGAGGGCGCAGCACAACTGATCTGGGGACCGCAAAACAAGCAGATTAAGTCCGTGAGCACCTCAACGTTCGCCATGGGCGATGTGAAGATCGCAAGCTCCACCCTCATCGCGCTGGGCCTGGCCTTAGTCCTGGTAATTGGACTGATTACGTTGCTGCGAAAGACGAAGTGGGGGATGGCAGTCAGGGCAGTGGAACAAAACAGGGATATGGCGATGCTCGTGGGAATCAGGCCAGCGCGCATATACGCCGGCGTCTTTGCGGTGGCATCGATTCTGGCCTGCGCCGCTGCCTTCGTCTATGGCACGACCACCACCATTACTCCCACTAAAGGCTTTGAACCCCTGCTGACTGCCTTCGTCGTCCTGGTCTTCGGCGGGTCGGCCACTTTGTGGGGAACCCTGGTGGGCGCCTTCACCATAGGCCTGTTGGAAGCGGGCACGACGTACTGGCTCGGGCTGCAATGGAGCCCAGTCGCCGTCTTCCTGGTCCTTGTCCTGGTCATGCTGGTCCGCCCCCAGGGCTTAGTGAAAGGACGTTCGTGATGAACAGTCTTGGATCCCTCAAGCGCTTCGCTACGTGGCCGTTACTCTTGCTTGCCGCCGCCTTATTGCCGTATGTCATCATCAGCGGCTCTGCGCGCCTGCTGGCCGCCACAGCGCTCATTTACGCGCTGCTTGCCGCCAGCTGGAACCTGACACTGGGAATCGGCGGTATCTTCAACTTCGCCCACATTGGCTTCTTCGGCGTCGGCGGCTACACGATGGCTGTTGCCACAGTGACATGGGATGTAAATCCGTGGATCGGGCTCCTTCTGGCCACGGTTGCGGGAGGGCTGGCGGGTGCCCTGGCTTACATTCCGGTGATACGCATGCGGGGCATCTACATCGCACTTATCACCTTCGTCTTCGTGCAGTTGTGCTACTACCTGGTTTTGGCTATCCCAGGAATCACCGGCGGGTCCAGTGGCCTGACAGGCGTACCGGCACTGAGCTTAGGAGATTTTTCATTCGCCAAGTACTCGGGGTTGGGCTATTTATGGTTGCTCGGCGGGGCGGTGGTCCTGCTCTTGGTCCTGCTCCGGGCCACCCTACGCAGTCCGTTCGGCAAGAGCCTTATCGCATTGCGTGACAATGAAAGCCTTGCAGTGAGCCGCGGGATGAACCGCATTAGGCAGCATCTTTTGGCCTTCATCCTCAGCGGTGCCGTTGCAGGCGTCACAGGAGCCCTCTATGTTGCCTACTTCCGAGTTGCGGACGTTACGCTCTTCAGCTTCGGATTCGTCACCCTTGGCTTGAGCATGATCTTCCTCGGTGGAACCGGCCATATCTGGGGTCCGGTCTTGGGGGCGCTGATAGTCACTGTCATCGACCGCCAGCTCACGGACCTGGGACCTGCGCGTGCGATCATCATCGGCGTCGGGACCTTGCTGGTTCTTATTTTCCTCCCGAGCGGCATCTCGGGCCTCCTCGAAGACGCACTGGACAGAACGCGGAGGCTTCTCCGAAGAAACCGGAACAAATCCGCAGCGAGAGTGAATCAACTACCCGCAAGCCGACATTCGGAAGTCGAGGAAAACACACATGTCCGCTGATGCCATCGCCCGAAGTGGGCAGAACCAGCGTAGGGCAGTCCTGGACGCAGTGGATCGTTTGGCGCCCAGGATCGTCCAGTCTGTCGCCGACGCAGTCAAGATCCCGAGCATTAACCCGAAGTATCCCGGTCAGGAATACGGGAAGCTTGTGGGCGGCGAGGGGGAGGTCAGCGCCCTAATGAATGATCTTCATCGCCAAGCGGGTGCCTCGACGGAACTCGTAACAGTGGAGAAGGGCCGGGACAATGCATGCGGGCGGATTGCCGGTACAGGTGGCGGCCGCTCGCTGCTGCTCAACGGGCACGTGGATGTGGTGCCGCCAAACCGGGAAGGTCTTTGGGACAAAGCGCCGTTCTCCGGCTTGATCACCGATGATGCAGTCCATGGCCGAGGAGCTACCGATAACAAAGCCGGCACGGTCGCTGCGGCATACGCTGCCATCGCGTTAGCCGCTGCAGGCATCCGACTTCAAGGAGATCTTGTACTGCAGGCGGTCGTCGGAGAAGAAGTCGGTGACCACCTTTCGGGCACAACGGCAGCCTTACAAGCAGGATACGGGGCCGATGCTGCAATCGTCTGTGAACCATCGAACTTCTCAGACGCATCACCCAATCTTGTCCCCACCACCCCGGGACTGTTGTGGTTCTCACTGTCCCTCGTCGGCAAAGCCGCACACTCCGGTTTGCGGGGTCTTACCATTCACCCCACCCTTGAAGGCGAAGCCTTGGGTGTCAACACCATCGACAAGTTCTGGATCATCTATCACGCCCTGCGGCAGTTGGAGGATACTTGGGCGCGTCGTGACCGGCACCCCCTGTTCCAGCCGGGCTACTTCAATCTATTGCCCGGGGTGATCCGAGGAAACCCGGAGGGCGTCCTGGTCCCGTTCTTCCTTGCCGACACTCTCACAGTGGAATACTGCGTCTATCACCATCCTGGAAGAAGCAACCACGAAGTCATCGATGAGATCGAGAAGACTGTGCGTCAAGCTTGCGCCAACGATCCTTGGCTGAGCGCCCACCGTCCCGAATTTGACTGGAAGCTCCTATGGCCGCCGTACACTGCGCCAGCCAGTCATGAACTCATCCCTGCAGTCATGAAAGCCCACAGTGATTCTGTCGGCGGGTTTGACCTCGCCACGCCACCCAAACAAGAGGGGTTCCTCGGTGTTTGCGATCTCACATGGATGGATGCCCAAGGTATCGACGGGCTCGTTTATGGTCCCGGGGTTGGCCGGACCGCGCACGCAGAAAATGAGTACGTGCCGATCCACCAGATCATCACCGCAGTAAAGACGTACGCCCTATCTGCAATGGAATATTGCGGCGTCTCGGGTACTGAATCCAGCATCAAACCACCAACGACTGGCCGGAGGCGCCCGTGAACACCCCCGACATATTCATTGCTACCTGCGATCTCGCTGGGCAGGTCAAGGGGCGGGGTGCTCCTGGCGAAGCCTACGGCTCCGTTCTTCGCTCAGGGCTGGGATGGGTCCCGGCGAACCTTGGCATTTCGGCTTTCGGCAATATTGCGCCGGGCAGCGCCTTCGACTCAACCGGAGACTTGCGCCTGATGCCGGACGAGGCCACGGAAATCACTATTGCGGACGGACCCAACGCGGCTCGACTCAGGGTATTGGTGGCGGACCAAACCCAAGCTGACGGAACCGACTGGGACTGCTGCCCGAGGACCTTCCTTCGCCGGGCCATCAGCGACTTTCGGGAGCAAACGGGCCTGCGCGTTATCGCCACTTTTGAGCACGAGTTTGTTTTGGAGGGCCTGCCTCAATCGGCTCCGTTTTCCTTGCGCAGGCACCTCGACGCCGATCCCTTCGGACCAGACCTGCTGCGCCTCTTGACGGATTGTGGTCTCGCACCGGAGAACTGGTTGCCTGAATACGGGGCGAACCAGTTTGAAATAACGGTGGAACCGAGCGATCCCCTTACGGCTGCAGACAGGGCGGTGCTCTTACGCGAATTGGTCCGCGATTTGGCTATCCGACGCGGCCTCAGAGCGTCTTTCGCGCCGCTTCAGGAACCACACGGTACAGGTACCGGTGTCCATGTCCACATCAGTTTGGTGGACGACGGCGGTAACCCGGTTCTGTTCGACGCCACCCGTCCGGGCCGCCTATCCGAGGTTGGATCGAGATTTAGTGTAGGTATCTTGCGTCATGCCGAAGCGCTGACGGCGTGGACAGCGCCGAGCCCGGTTTCTTTCATGCGGCTGGCTCCGGATCGATGGAGCGCAGGCGGTATCTTCCTGGCGGAACGAAACCGCGAAGCCCTTCTCCGAATCTGTCCTACGAGTTCGGCAGGTGGATCTGCTCCCGAGCACCAGTTCAACCTTGAGTACAGGGCAGCAGACGCTACCGCTAACCCGTGGCTTACGCTTGGTGTCCTGCTCAGGGCGGGCATGTCTGGAATCGTAGGCGGTGACGAGTACCCCGAACCTGAGGTTTTCCCGGAGACGGCAGGGCCAGCTGAATTGAATGACGTGCCTCGGCTCCCAGCTACACTCCAAGACGCACTTTTGGCCTTGGAAAAGGACCAAAGCGTGACGTCGTGGTTCCATCCGGATTTGTTGGCAACGTATTTGGCGGTCAAACGGCATGAGCTCGCCCGTGTGGCTGCCCTCGATGATGCTGCCAGAATCAAAGCGGTATCTGATGTCTACTAACTCCGTAGAAGAGCTCCTGACCACCATCGCGGAAATGCCTTTGGTGGACCACCACGTCCACGGAGCGCTGAAGGATGACGTTGATCGGTCGTCGCTGGAAGAACTGCTGACGGAGTCGGACAGGCCCATTCCTGGATGGATGACGCAATTCGATTCCCAGTTGGGCTTTGCGATTCGTCGTTGGTGTGCGCCGTTGTTGGGCCTTCCTGCCCATGCGAGTGCCGACGCGTACTTTGACCGGCGTGTGGAGCTCGGGACGCCCGAAGTAACCTCGCGTCTGCTCAAGTCTGCAGGAATAGGCCATTTCCTGATTGAAACTGGATACCGCGGTGAACAAATCCACGGCCTTTCGGGGATGGAAAGCATCAGCTCAGCCCCAGTGGGCGAGATTGTCAGGCTCGAATCCGTAGCAGAGTCTCTGGCTTGGGAAGGCGTATCAGCCGCCGAATTCGCTGACGCCTATGCGGTCCGGCTCGCGCTGGCAACTCAGAACGCTGTGGGAGTCAAGAGCATCATCGCCTACCGTCATGGGTTCGACTTTGATCCAATCCGGCCATCCAAAGAAGAAGTGGAGAAGGCAGCTGCTTCCTGGCTCCGGCTGGTAGCAGCCGGTTACTCGCACCGTGTCTCGGATCCTGTGCTTTTGCGCTTCTTTCTGTGGTCGGGCGTGGACCGCGGCCTGCCCCTACAAATGCACACTGGGTACGGCGACCCTGACTTGCGTCTGGACCGCTGTGACCCGCTGCTGCTGGTTCCTTGGTTGAAGCTGATTGAACCCTTCGAGGTGGACGTACTTCTCCTGCACTGCTATCCGTTCCATAGGCACGCAGGTTACCTGGCACAGGTATTCCCGCACGTCTACTTCGATGTCGGGCTTGGGACCAACTACACGGGCGTTCAGTCTCTGGAACTGATCAAAGAGTCTCTCGAGCTGGCACCGTTTTCCAAGATCCTGTTCTCTACGGATGCATGGGGACCTCCGGAACTGCATTACCTTGGGGCGCGACTATGGCGCGAAGGAATGAGGAAGGTTCTGGGCGCCTGGGTTCGCGATGGAGACTGGGCAGAGGAGGACGCCATTCGAGTAGTTCAGATGATCGGAAGGGATAACGCGGTGCGCGTCTATGAGCTGGGGGAGAAGTGAATCCTGAAGTTTTTGAGGTGCTCAGGAGACGCATTGACCAGGAAATTCCGGGTGCAATAGCACTGCGCCATAAATTGCACAGCATGCCGGATTTATCCGGCTCCGAGGGGCCCACCCTTGAACTGGTTTTGAATGCATTGCCTGGGGACCTGCAAGCCAGGTTTGTGGCCGGAACAGGGGCAGTTCTACGAATTGGCGGACCGGGCAAGGCGATTGCTATCCGTGCTGAGCTGGATGCGCTTCCTGCGTTGGAAGAGTCCGATCTCGACTGGGCTTCCCAAAGGCCAGGAGTCATGCATGCCTGTGGGCATGATGTCCATCTGGCTGCTGTTGTTGCCTTGGCCAGGGCCGTCCACTCAACAGCGGGCGCCGCCCCCATGGCACTGGTCTTCCAACCCAGGGAAGAAACGTACCCGTCCGGCGCGAAGGACATCTGCGCCACGGGGATACTCGAGGAGCAAGACGTGCGGGCCACCGTCGCGGCCCATGTTCAGCCTCTGTTGCCCGGAGGGACGGTGGCGTGCACGCCGGGGGCTGTGAATGCCTCATCGGACGAGTTCGTCATCAACATTCATGGACGAGGTGGCCATGCAGCCTACCCGCACATTGCAGCGGACCCTGTTGTGGCGTTATCCCACGTTGTGGTCTCGCTGCAAAACATCGTGAGCCGGAACGTTGACCCCATGGATTCGGTCGTCCTCACCATTGCCACCCTTCAGGCTGGAACCGCGGCCAACGTCATACCCGGTACTGCCGCTGCCCGCGGAACGGTCCGCACCATGTCCACACCAGTGAGGGCGGAAGTCCTGCGGCGACTTGCCGAGACGGTCCGCCTGGTTGCCGCGGCCCACGGCTGCAGTGGTGAAGTTACCGTCACCGAAGGCGAACCCGTTTTGGAAAATGATGCGCACATCGTAAAGGCGACTACTCCTCTCCTACTGGCTCTCGGCATGGAAGTGGACAGTAGCCTCAGGTCTGCGGGTTCCGATGATTTTTCGTATTTCTCGGAAAAGATGCCGTCACTGATGATGTTCGTGGGTACCAGCGGCGCCGGGGATCGGTTGCATTCAAGCACATTCGTACCCCACGACTCGCATGTTTATGATGTGGCGCATGCGCTTCTGGCTGGATACGTTGGCTCCGCCAGGACGTTACTGCCCGCCCATGAATTGCCGGTGGTTGTCGCCCCCACAAGCTGACCACATGCTAGTGGTCAAGCCGTTTTGGGTTTCCTGATTGAATGGGGATCAAAAGCGGAGCCTTCAAAACTTCTTCCAGCTTTACCGCTTATGCAAGAAAGGAATGCCATGTCGCAGTCCGGACAATTTGAACAGTCTGAGAACCAATCTGCCCGGTTGACCCTGGCGGACAGAATCCGTCAAATTCAGGGTTCGCTCTCCCCGGCAGAGCACAAGCTCTCGCGAGTGTTCCTCGCCAACTACCCGACTGCAGGGTTGGAGTCCACGGTTGAATTTGCCAAAAAAGGCAATGTCAGTGCCCCCACCGTGCTCAGGTTCGTCAGCAGACTGGGCTTCAACAAGTACCGGGACTTCCAGGATGCCCTCCGCGAAGAAGTGCAGGCGCGGAGGGCATCCCCGCTGACCCTTCAAGGCAAAATACGCGCTGATTCAGCTGCTCCGGAACTGGCTCGGTCAGTGGCGGAAACGGCAGTCGAGGGCATCGAGAGCACGGTCGCTTCGCTGCCGGAGCATGAGTTCGACCGTGCCGTTGCACTGCTCTGCAATACCTCACTTCAAATTACTTCGATCGGCGGCAGGTTCTCTCAGCTTCTGGCCACCTACTTGGACTTACACCTTCGTCTTATGCGGCCCAACACCTTGGTGCATGCCCAGCATCCGAACAATGACTCCACATTCATAGCTGACCTCAGCAAGCGCGATGTCTGCGTCTTCTTTGATTTTCGGCGGTACCAGAAAGACACCGTTGACCTGGCAAAGGCAGCCCGGGCGAGGGGGGCCAAGGTAATCCTCATCACGGATCCGTGGCTCTCACCTGTTTCATTTACCGCGGACGTTGTTCTGCCGGCACGGGTGGAGTCTGCGGGTTCGTTCGACAGCATCGTTCCGGCGACCGTTTTGGTGGAAGCCCTCATCGCAGCGGTTCACGTCAAACTTGGGTCGGCGGCCGAAGACCGTATGCGGACTTTGGAAGCCGGCTATGGCACAGTGCTCGCCGATTAAGCCCGGTTTCCTTCTCGCCGGCCATCTTGCCCAAGGTGAAAGTGATGCAGAACTTGTTGAGCAGGTACGTTCCGGACAATTAGCCTCGTTTGGGAAACTGTACGATCGACACCGTTTGGCAGCCCGCCACGTAGCCTCAGCACAGGTCGACAACGCTGCTGATGTTGATGACGTAATTGCAGACGCGTTTGCGTATATTCTCCATTCCCTCGCTGCTGGTAAGGGGCCGGATACATTCTTCCGGGCATATTTGCTGACGGCAGTTCGTCGCATAGCCCATAAACACAATCAGGCGGCGACCCGCGCGAGCGTCACAGGGGACAACTTCGTGCTGGACAGCAAGCATGTGGATTCCGATCAGGTGATCGCGGACTTCGAATCTTCGGCCATCGCCGGTGCCTTTGCGACGTTACCGACGCGTTGGCAGGAGGTTCTCTGATATGTGGACATTGAGGGTATGAAACCCGCTGCGGCGTCCCCACTGCTTGGCGTGACGCCTAACGCCATATCCTCACTGGTGCTGAGGGCTCGCGAACGACTTCGCCAGACCTATCTTCAGAACCATGTTGGCTCCGCGGTGGGCGAGGTCTGCGAGGAATATTCAAACGAACTGGGCGCCTACGCACGTAAGGGGCTGGGTTCGCGGTCCATGGGCAAGGTTCGGGCACACCTGGATACCTGCTCGAAGTGCGCGGCCCTTTTACTGGACCTGAACGACATGCAGTCTGCGATGCGTGGTGTGATCTTTCCCTTAGTTGCCGGCATAGCGTTCGCAGGGGCGATACCGGCCTTGTCGGCAGGTGGGGGAGCGGTCGCTACCAGCTCGGTTGGAACTCACAGTGCCCATGGAACCATGTCTCTGTTGTTGAAGGTGAGTACCGGCGTGCTGGCGGCGTCAGTTGTTGCTGTTGGAGCCGCCGTCGCAATGGGCGGGATCGGTGCACCGAATGCCGATGTTCCTGTCGCGGAGGCCTCACTGGTCCCCGGGCCCACCATTGTGCCGAGCCAAACGACGGCGCCTGCAGGGCTATCGTCTATGGTCCCGGCCGAGGAGGGGACTGCCGGATCTCCGGGGCAGTTGAAACCAGCGATTCCAGCTTTGGTCAGACCGTCCGGTCCTGGACTGGTTAGTCCTGGTCCGATCCTGTCAGCGCGGTGACTGCCCCCGGTATTGTTGCCGTCGCCGGGTTGGTCTTCATAGGCGTTTTCCTGTGGCCGATGTAGAGCCTGGACCGCAAGAGAGAACTCTAATGACGTGGCAGCGGGAGCGGTTGGAGGGGGGAGGGGATCAATGCTCGGTTTGTTTTGATGGGCACGTTGTAGGCGGGCCTTGGGCTGTTCGCTTTTGCTGTTTCCGGCCCGTTGACCAAGTGGGCCGCCAACTGGCATTGGACGCTTAGGGACGAACAGAAGCCTTCGTACGTGGCGAAGAAGCGGCGGACTATTCGAACCGGGGCGGTCTGTTTCATGTCATTAGGTACCGCCTTAGGACTTCTTGGTTTGCTGACAGGACTCATAAACGGGCCATGGACATAGAGCTACGTTGCGCGCCAATCCTTGTGCGACCGGATCCGGACGACGGACCGGCACCGCCCGTGCAATCTGGCTCAATAGGTGACCCTGCAGCTACGGTAGCTCGGTGTGTTCTCGGAAACGTGCGCTTCCTCTGCCAAGATGCCTTGACACTGGACGGGGAGAAGATCATCATCAACCATGGCAAGGTATAGCGGCGGGCCAACTGTTCATCGGGCGATGAAAGGTCCTCGGGTGACGGGTGTGTCCCGGTCGAGCCCGCAGGGCTGGAAGGCGGAAGTAGCGACCACGCTGAAGGCCATACAGGAGGTCCGCCAGACCTGCGATAACACTGAGGTCAGAACCGTACGGTACGCGCGGAAAGCCGGCTTGTCCTGGGCGGAGATCGCCACTGCCCTCGGGGCAACCCGCCAAGCGGTATGGGAACGATGGCATGAGCTTGACGAGACCCTGCCCAAGAACGATGCATGGGGACCTTCTGCGCTGAATGACCCGGAGCCTGGCAGCACAGCAGGGCCGGAGAGCACACCTGCATGACGCAGATGAGGCTCCGGTACCCCAGTGTTTGCCGGCAGTGCGGGGCCTCCCTCGCGGCCGGGACGGAAACGATCTACGAGAGCGAAACCAGGACAGTCCGATGCCTGGCGTGTGCCACTGAGCCCGAACAAGCACATTCTCCTTCTCTGGAACCGACGCGTGACGGGTTGCGGTCACCTGCAGCCGGCACGGCAGGATCCTCTGCACGACGCGAGTATGAGCGACGCAAAACTAAGGACCAGGATAGGCTCCGGGAGAGATGGGGACGCCTCGGTACCCTGGCTGTCGCGCTCTCTGATGAGCGGACCTCCACTAAGTCCTGGGACCAGGGCGCCGTCGGCGAGGAACGTTTAGGTGCTCGGCTGGATACTGTGTCTTCAGATAGTTTGGCTGTCCTCCACGACCGGCGCATCCCTGGATCGAAGGCCAACATCGACCACATTGCTGTTACGCCGGGCGGAGTCTGGGTGATCGACGCCAAACGGTATAAGGGCCGGCCTGAACTGAAGATCGAGGGTGGCTTCCTTCACCCACGGGTCGAGAAGCTTCTCGTGGGCAGGCGTGACTCCACGAAGCTGGTTGATGGTGTGCTCAGGCAGGTCGACGTCGTGCGGGAGCATGCGGGCGCTGTTCCGGTGAATGGCGTGCTGTGCTTCATCGAAGCAGACTGGCCGCTGGTTGGGGGAGCCTTCACGACTCGTGGCGTGCACGTACTCTGGCCCAAACGGCTCGCAAAAGTGCTGGTAGCACAGTCAGCCGGCGACGTTGATGTGGCGAGGATGACGGAATTGCTAGCCTCGCGGTTCAGACCAGCGTGAGGGCAGATGCTGGTGCTCACAGGTGTACTTCCGGTCTTTCGGACATGCGGGTTACCGATGACATCTGATCTGACCACGCCGAAACTTCGAGAGTGATGTCCCCGCCGTCCTTTCGATCGCACTTGAAACGAAAGGTGGACTCACCCCTGTTCAAGGAAGTCGTCCAACCTTCTGCCGATGTCTTGATGCACCACCTTGAACTTCACATGGAAACTCAGGTGGACGACGAAGTGCGCGGCTGGACGCAGGAGGCGTTCGATGCCGCGGGCTGACTCGGCCGGCTTCTATTGCGGCTTGTAAGAGAGAGGCAGCGGGAGCTCGGCAGAGATTTATCCAGCTGTTCGGTGCGTGTATCTCAGGTACCGTGCCAGATGGACTTTATTCGACCAGGCGTGGAAGGCTTGATGGCCTGCGGGTTCCGCGGCGCCTCTTCCGTAGGAGCATTTTTCATGACAGACATGGTCCGCCAAGCAACCGCCACGACCTCGGGGCTGCGGCACGAATACTCGGCTGCGCCTTTCATATTTACCCTTGGACGAGATGGTCGATCCCCGAAGACAGCTATGAGCAGAGACTCGAACGGTTGCAGTATCTCTACCTCGGGCATGCGCTTGCCCATGGGTTGGTCCTGGTCGATGAACAACTGCGCTCCGTCGCTGCATTCCTTCCGCCCGATGCGCCCGAACCTGGACCCGATATGCAGAATGAAGTTCAGGAACTGTTGGGTTCCCGAATGACCGCGCTGGCCGGCCTCAGCTTGCCCCAGCCAACGGCGCCCACGTGGACCTTGGCCACCGTTGGAGTAGACCCAGCCCATCAAGGCAGAGGCCTGGGCACGGCCGTGGCCTCGGCGGGTCTCGCACGTATAGATCGAGAGTTAGGCGCAGTGGTGCTTGAAACCTCGGACGAGCGCAATGTGCGGCTTTACGGACGCCTTGGTTTCCTTGTCACAGACACGACCGTGATCCCGGAAGGACCCACGGTCTACTCAATGAGCCGAGCATCCCAAAAACAGCTAAACCATCCCTGATTGGAAGCGTGCGGCTCACCGCTTTTTCCCTGCACAGCGCAGGGGCACGACATCCTGATAGACACTGTTACAACTGCCGCCCCAGCTGCTCTCCCGTGTATCGCATGTCCGGCGCAATAGCACATTGCCGGGCAGGTCCTCATCGTTGTACCAGCTGTCGGGAACGGTATACGTCAGGTGCGGTTCAAAGGACTTGGTCGTGTACGTGCCGCCATCCAGGTCACACAGGCAGACGCCGGCATGGGGTCCGGGCAGGTCGACGCTGCGGAGCTGGCTGGTCGGTCGAGAGCGGCACCCTCTGGTGCAGCCATCATCGCGGCAGCACTGATTCCTTTGGTGTCGAGGGCTCGGGGCCAGGTCCGGACATCGGTAATTGTTCCGTCAAAGAAATCAACCGGTGGACGGTGGGCCTGCGCGCGACCGAACAGCGGCGGACCTTTCGCAGCGAATATAGGGTCTGTGATGACACCGTCTTCACTAGCCGGGAAACCGTTGAGGAAGCGGGCCCGTCCGTTGGCGGAATCGTAGACACCCGTGAGGTGTACCCAGACAGCGTCAAGGACATGGTCGTGCACGAGAAGAGTCTGGGGGAAATCGAGAAATACTACCCCGCGACGCGATGTGTTAAATCGTAAAACCTCGACGCCACTGATGAGCATGCGGCGCCAAACAGCGAAGTGGCAGGAGATATGCCCATTCCTGGACCGTCCAGGAGGTCAGCTCTCCACTGCTGATTTTTGCGCTCTCACAATCTCCTGCGCCAGCGGACGGGCGTCGGCAAGGAGACGGTAGTAACGCTGTCGTGGTCCTTTGCGTTCTTCCGAAGTTTCCCATTCCCCTTGCACCCAGCCGGCGGCTTCGAGGCGCTCCAGGATGGGGTAGACCGTAACCCCACTATATAGATTTAGCAGTCAAGTCGACGCTTGTTGGCGGGCTGCCGGGCGAGCTGGATTCCGACCCAATGGCCAGCACCGCGATCTTCTTACGGAACACCAACGCTGCCAGCGGTACTGTCAGCAGGGAGACGCAGACGACGAGGAAGGCCGCCAGGGCAGTCCCCAGAACAATCAAGCACATTAGGCCAATGTGAATGTCGGTGGAGCTGATGTCGCCTATGTCATCAACTGCTTGAACGCTGGCCAATGGGACGCATGCTAAGGAGAGTGCCATCTTTCGCTCCTGTGGATTCTGATTTATGAGTCAGAAGTAAGTACGGAGCAGGTTCATCCTGTGCCGCCGGTCGGGGAGAAGGTTATGCTCTTGTGATCCAACTCATGCGCCGCGGCAACGGAGAGGGTTCTACGGTGGCAACGATTGGGTGTTCCGGAGTCCAGGCAGGTAAGGGACATTAGCGTCATTAGCCGTGGGGGAAATGATGAGGCTTACGCTGCCGTCGATGAGATCCTGGAATGCGACTCTGCGGCCGCTGGCAACCAGGCCTGGCCGACCAGCTGAGCGGCGAGTACGCCGTCGTCGGCTCATAGCTCGAAGCAGCCGCACGATCACTAAACATGGCAGACTTGAAGCCTGCAAAATAAACGTCCGGAAGGAACTACCAGTGGCTGCTGCCCAAAACACCCGGGCCAAGAGCGTCGCGGCCAACACTGTCAGCTGGCGTGACGCCGCGCCGGCCGCCGTGGTCCTGATCATGGGCCCGGAGGAGTACCTCGGAATTCGCGCCACGGATGGGATTCGTACCCAAGTTCGAACCAGCACTCCGGACGTTGAGCTCAGCCGGCTGAACGCCGGCGCCTACGAGGCCGGGTCTTTGGCGATGACCGTCACCCCGTCGCTCTTTGGCGAGGGCAAACTCATTGAGGTCGAGGGCCTCGAGGCTATGAATGACGCCTTCCTGGCAGACGGGTTGGCGTATCTCCAGCATCCGGACCAGGACGTTGTCCTTGTCCTGCGCCATGCCGGGGGAGTACGTGGCAAGAAGCTGCTCGACGCCGTGAAGTCTGCCGGCTGGCCAGTCATTGATTGCCAGCCCCTGAAGAAGGACTCGGACAAGACGGCGTTTGTCGTCTCCGAGTTCAGGGCTGCGGGACGCCGCATTGAAGGCGAAGCCGTCCAGGCTTTGGTGAATGCCGTGGGTGCCAATCTCTCGGAGCTCGCGGCGGCATGCAGCCAGTTGATTGCCGACGCCACCACAGCTGTTACAGCGGAAACCGTGGAGCGTTACTACGGTGGCCGAGTGGAAGCTACGGCGTTCAAAGTGGCCGATGCTGCCATGGCCGGCAACGGACCGGTGGCATTGTCCACTCTGAGGCACGCCTTGGCCACCGGCGTGGATCCCGTTCCTTTGGTTGCGGCACTGGCGGCCAAGCTGCGCACCCTGGCAAAAGTTGCGGGAGCCAATGGTTCACCGGCCACCATCGCCAAGAACTTGGGAATGCAGCCCTGGCTCGTAGAGCAGGCCCAACGCGATGTCCGCCGATGGACCCCTGAGGGCCTGATTCGCTCTATCCAAGTCATCGCCGAGGCGGATGCCCAGGTGAAAGGCGAATCGCGTGACCCTGTCTATGCGGTGGAGCACGCGGTCACGGTTATTGCCACGTCGGCCAGCCGCCGCTGAAGCTGGCGCGTTCACCGCGGCTTCCGTTTAAACCCAAAGGCCGGCACCCAATGGGCGCCGGCCTTTTGATCAGCTCAGTCGAACTGGAAAACCTTAGAGTGCGTTGACCTTCTTGGAGATCGCCGACTTGCGGTTTGCAGCGTTGTTCTTGTGAATAACGCCCTTGCTGACAGCCTTGT